>VEPF01000430.1 GCA_012027055.1 Gemmatimonadota bacterium
GTCCTGGTCGGCGCCCCGCTGACCGTGCGGGCGAGGATCGCGGCGGGTCGGCTGAAGGGGTTGTGGGATGCCGAGATCGTGTCGGCATCGGACCATGCGGCCGCGGCGGGGGTGGCGGCGGAGCTGGCCACGCGTCGGCGGGCGGACATCCTGCTGAAGGGCAGCGTGCGCACGGACCAGCTGCTGCGCGCGGTGCTCGATCCCCGGCATGCGCTCCGCACGGGCCGGCTGCTCTCCGACGTGCTGCTGTACGAGGAACGGCACGGCGCCGATGGCATCCGCCTGGTGGGCGTGACCGATGGCGGTCTCAACGTGTGTCCCGACGCGGCGGCCATGCGCCAGATCATCTCCAACGCGGTGACGGTGATGCACGCGCTCGGCATCGAGCGGCCGAAGATCGGCCTGCTCAGCGCGACCGAGGCGGTCTCGGACTCCGTGCCCTCGACGGTCATGGCGCGGGAGCTGGCCGCGGCCGCGATCTCGGGCGAGCTGGGGCACTGCGAAGTGTTCGGCCCACTTGCGCTCGACAACGCGCTGCTGGAGTCCGCCGCGAAGGCCAAGGGCATCGACTCGCCGGTGGCCGGTCACGTGGACGTGATGGTCACACCCAACATCGAAGCGGGCAACATCCTGGGCAAGGCCGTGAAGTATCTGGGCGGCTCGATCACCGCGCACGTGGTAGTGGGTGCCCGCGTGCCGGTGCTGATCCCGTCGCGGGTCGAGAGCGCGGAGGACAAGCTGCACTCGATCGCGCTGGGGGTGCTGCTCCATGCCCAGCCCTGAGCCGAGCGCTCCCGTCCCGGCAAGCCCGACGCCCGGAGGCGGCGGGCCCAGCACCGCCCATAGCGAGCCGAGCGCTCCCGGCCCAGCCGGCCCGACGCCCGGAGGCGGCGGGCCCAGCACCGCCCATAGCGATCCGCTGGTCCTCGCGGTCAATCCCGGCTCCACGTCCACCAAGCTCGGGCTGTTCACGGGCCGCGAGCCGCTCTGGTCGGTGACTCTCCCCATAGACGACGTCGTCCTCGCCGAGTTCCGCGGCCGCCCCATCGCCGACCAGCTCGAGCTGCGTACGGCCGCGTGCGAGCGCGCGCTCGCGGACCGGGGCGTGACGCCGCGTTCGCTCGCGGCCGTGGTCGGGCGGGGCGGACTGCTGCCGCCGCTCGCGAGCGGCACGTACCGCGTGACCGCGCGGCTGCTCGCGGACCTGGAAGCACACGAGCGGGGCGAGCACGCGTCCAACCTGGGCGCCATGATCGCCGCGCGCATCGCGGGCGGGGCGGGCTGCGAGGCGTTCATCGTGGACCCGGTGAGCGTGGACGAGTGGGAGCCGCCGGCGCGGCTATCGGGGTTGGCAGGCCTGGACCGGCCGGTGCTCTCGCACGCCCTCAACACCAAGGCCATCGCGAAGCGCTACGCCGCGGACGCCGGCCGGCCGTACGCCGAGCTGCGGCTGGTGGTGATCCACCTGGGCAGCGGCACCACGGTGAGCGCGCACCGGGACGGACGCATGGTGGATGCGAGCAACGCGCGCGAGGAGGGCCCGTTCTCGATGGAGCGCGCGGGCGGCGTGCCGGTCCTGAAGCTGGCCGAGCTGGCCACCACGCCGGGCATGACCTTCGCCGAGCTGGAGCGCCGGCTGTTCCGCGAAGGCGGCGTCTTCTCGTACCTGGGCACGCGCGACCTGCGGGAGGTGCTCGTGCGTGTCGAGGCCGGGGATGCGGAAGCCGCGCTGGTGCTCGAGGCGCTGCTCTACCAGACCGCGAAGGAAGCGGGCGCGATGGCGGCGGTGCTGGAGGGGCGCGTGGACGCGGTGCTGCTCACGGGCGGCATGGTGCACTCGTCGTTCGTGGCGCACTCGCTGACGCGGCGGCTGCAGTGGATCGCGCCGGTGCGCGTGTATCCCGGCGAGGACGAGTTGCGCGCGCTGGCGGAAGGGGTGCTCCGGGTGCTGCACGGCGAGGAAGTGGCGCTGGCCTATCCCGGCTAGCCACGCCGACGGTCGCGCTACATGTCGTGGGCGACGCTCGGGGGCCAGGCAGCCCGCAGCGCGTTCAGCACGGCCAGCACGTCGATCACCTCCTGGGCGAGCGCTCCGCCTACGGGACTGAGGTAGCCGGTGGCCGCGAGTCCCATCCCGATGATGCTCAGCGCCATCCCGCCCACCGCGCTCTGCAGGGCGATGGTGCGCATCCGGGCGCTGATGTGCATGAACTCGTCCACCTTCTCCAGCTCGTTGCCCATGATCACCACGCCGGCCGCTTCCGCGGTGACGTCGCTGTTCTCGCCGATGGCCATGCCGACCGTGGCGGCCATCATGGCCGGGGCATCGTTGATGCCGTCGCCCACGAACAGGGTCTTCGCGGCGGCCGTTTCCCGGCGCACGATGGCGAGCTTCTCCTCCGGGCTCTGGTGGGCGTGCACCTCCGTGATGCCCACTTCTTCGGCCAGGTAGCGCACCTCCGACTCGCGGTCCCCGGACACGATCATCACCCGCGCGATGCGGTGTCGCGGCCCGAGGTGGGTGACGAAGGAGCGGCTCTCGGTGCGGGGGGCATCGCGGAAGCGCAGCGTGGCCGCGTAATCGCCGTCGATGACCACTACGCATTCGAGGCCGCCCTCGACCGGAGGCATCACCGCCGCTGTGGCCGGCTGCTGCGCGGCCAGGCGGGCGCGGCTCGTGACCAGCACGCGGTGGCCGGCGACCACGCCGCGCGTGCCTTCGCCGGGAATCTCGTGCACCTCCGAGGCCTCGGGCAGCTCCAGCCCCTCGGCCGTGGCTGCCGCCACGATGGCGCGCGCCAGCGGGTGCTTGGAGTAGCGCTCCAGGCTGGCCACCAGCGTGAGCGTCTCCTGCTGCCGAACGCCCGGCGCAGCCAACTGCTCGGTCAGCTGCGGCGCGCCGTAGGTGAGCGTGCCGGTCTTGTCGAAGATGGCGGTGCGGCACTCCGCGATCTGCTCGAGCACGACCGGGCTCTTGACGATGATCGCACGGCGGGCGCAGAGCGAGATGGAGCCGATGATCGCGATCGGGATGGCCAGCAGCAGCGGGCAGGGCGTGGCGATCACCAGCACGGCCAGGAAGCGCACGGTCTCGCCGCTGATGGCCCAGGCGGCGACGGCGACCGCGCGCGCGATGGGCGTGTAGATCGCGCCCAGATGGTCTCCCAGGCGCCGTAGCTGCGGCCGCGTGGCCTCGGACTCGCGCATCACCTCCATGATCTTGGCGTAGCGGGAATCGGCGGCGCGATTCGTCGCCTGGATGACCAACGCCGCGGTCCCGTTGATGGCGCCGGAAATCACCTCGGAGCCCGCGGTCTTGGTCATCTCGAACGGCTCGCCGGTCAGGTACGACTCGTCCATCACGCTGTGTCCCTCGAGGACCACGCCATCGACCGGGCAGATCTCGTGCGGGTGCACCACCAGGATGTCACCGACCTCGATCTCGTCGAGCCCCACGTCCGCCACTTCGGTGCCGCGCTTGCGATGCGCGACCGAAGGCATGCGGCTGGCCAGCGCCGCCAGCACCGACGAGGCACTCGCCAGGGCATAACTCTCGAGCGCGGCGCCGCCGGAGAGCATGAGCACGATGATGGAGCCGGCCAGGTATTCGCCCAGCAGGATCGAGGTGATGATGGAGATGCCGCCCAGCAGGTCGGAGCCGAATTCCCGCCGGAGAACGTTGCGCGCCAGTTCGTAGAGCAGCGGCAGGCCCAGCACGTACGTGGCCAGCAGCGGAATCCGGGTGATGTCCGGCGCGGTGTGGAAACCGAAGCGGAGCACCAGGTGCAGGGTGATGGCCGCGAGCGAAAGTACGGCGATGACCGTGGTCTTGTGGCGCCACAGGCCGAACCGGCCGGCGGCAGCCGGGCGGACGGGCGGCTCCTGATGTGCACCCCGATCGGTGTTCAAACTCGCGGTCCCTCGTGCCGTCGGCCGGGTGAGGACGGCTGTGCCGGGCTCCTGGCCGCCGGCCGGGCGGCGGCCAAACGGCCAGCCGCCCGGCGACCGGCGGGATCGGTCCGGGCTTCAGAATTCGTAGCGAAGCCCGAACGTGGGCAGGCGGGGGAGCAGCGTCAAGCCTTGGTGCCGCGCCGTGCCGGGCCGTCCCTGGATGAAAGACGGTTCGTACCGCCAGGACGCGAGATTGGTGCGGTCGTACAGGTTGAAGAGGTCCACGAACACGTTCATGGTTCCGCGGCGCACCCTGAAGTCGCGGGTCATGCGCAGGTCCAGCCGGTGGTAGGCGGGCAGCCGGATGCTCCGGATCGGTCCGAAGGCGCGCACCCAGGACTGCTGGCCGTTGGCGCCGGTCACCAGGTCGTATTCCCAGGCCGTGGCCGGCCAGCCGGAATGGTACTTCCACGCGAGGGTGACGTTCCAGTTCCGGCCCGGGCGGTATCCGGCCTGTAGATCCACGGTGTGGCGCTGGTCGTACTGCCGCGGCACCCAGGCCCTGGCACTGCACCCCTGGTCGGACGGGCAGGGCTGGCCGTTGCGGGTGCGCAGCTCATCCTCGGCCAGCGCGAGCACGTAGTAAGCCGACCACGTCCACCGTCCGGCCTCGCGGCGCTCGACGGTCAATTCCATGCCGCGCGCGCGGCCCCGGCCGGGGTCGATCTGCGTGCGGTCGCCCTCGAGTTCCGGGAAGATCCGCAGGTCCTGCTCCAGGTTGATGAAGCGCGGCCGTTGATCGGCGACCCGGCGCTGGTACAGCTCGGAGCGCAGATCGATGCCGTTGCCGAGCCGGTGCTGGATGCCGAGTGCCACCTGGTCCGCCCGCTCGGCGGGCGAGTAAGCGACCTCGCCATCACTGACCTCGAGCTGCTGGATGCCCTGGGATTGCCAGTACCGTCCCAGGCTGCCGCGCAGGGTCGTGCGGGGTCCGACAGCGATGGCCGCCAGCAGCCGGGGCGCGAGGTTGTGGTCGTCGGTGTGCGTGGCGCCGTCGTAGCGCAGTCCTGCTTCCACCGTGACCGGGTCGATGGGCCGCACGCGCGCCGCGAGCCACGCGCCGACCTGCGTGCCGTGATTGTCCAGGTCGACGGCCACCCGATCGTTGCGCATGGCCGGGTTGCCCTGCGGCGTCAGGTAGGGTGTGGCGGTCAGGCCGGCGTACCCGTAATCACCATGCAGCCTGCGGACGTCCGCGCCGACCTTCAGGAGAGCCCGGTCCGAGATCTCGACCTCGAGATCGTGGCGCAGGCCGGCGAACGAGAAGAGCCGGTCGTCCGTCACCGAGATGGTGTCCGGCATGCCGGGGCGGCCGAAATCCACGACCAGCCCGTCGCGGTTCCGCGTCACGCGCCCCGCCCAGGCCATGGTGCTGGCGGAGACGCGCGGGTGCGGCTTCGCGTCCCAGACCAGCCAGCCGTAGTTGCTGTCCCAGCCCGTCTCGAGGTCGATGCGCTCGAGATGGTTCGACTCCACCTCGTGCAGCCCGAACCGATCTCCCGCCCACAGCACGTGCGCGGTCAGCCGGTTGGCCGGGCTCAGCTGCCAGCTGACCTTGCCGAAGACATCGTAGTATTGCGGCGACAGCCGGTCGTCCTCGCCGATCAGCTTGATCAGGAGTCCCATGAAGCCCCGGCGCGCGGCTATGAGCCAGGCACCGTTCCCGCCATCGAGGCCGCCGCGGCTCAGCGCCGTCAGGTTGGTGATGCTCAACCCGGTCGTGGTCCGGGCGCTTCCGACCGAGGTGCGCGAGCGCATGTCGAACACGCCGGCCAGCCGATCGCCGTGCTCGACGCCGAAGCCACCGGTGGTCAGCTGCACGCCGCCCAGGGCGTTGAGGTCTATGATCCCGACCGCGCCATCCCAGTCCTTCATGTGGTACGGCTCGTACAACTCGAGACCATCGAGGCGCACGAGCACCTCGGAATCGCTACCGCCGCGCACGGTGAGCTTGGTCGAGATGTCGCTGGACGCGACGCCGGGCAGCCGCTTCATGGCGCGGAACAGGTCCTCGCCCAGCTGCGGCAGAGCCTGGATCTCTTCGCGCGTCAGGCTCCGCCCAGCTCCGGGGGACACGTCCTCGAGCAGGTTGAACGTGCCCGGCGCGACGAGGATACTGGGCAGCGGTATGGCCGCACGCGCGAGCCGGATCACGACGTGCACCGTGTCCCCGCTCGGGATCGTGACCTCGTCCACGCCGTTCTCCACGAAGCCGATCGAAGTCACGCGCAGCCGGTGGATCCCGGACCCGGCGGCGCGCACCAGGAAGAAGCCGGCTTCGTTCGAGGGCGTGCCCGGCCCGTCGTCGATCTGCACCAGGGCGTTGTCCACCGGCTCGCCCGTATCCAGCGCCAGTACGTGGCCGGTGATCACGCCGGTCTCGGGCCGGGAACGGTCGGGGCGCGGGAGCGGCACGATCCGGATCTGCGTGCCGGTGGTCCGGAACGTGAGGCCCGTGTTCGCGAGAATCCGCGCCAGCGCCTCGCGCACTGTGACGTGTGCGCAGGGGCAGCTCACCCGGAGGTCAGCGGGAAGCAGGTCCGGGCTGTAGAGCAGGGAAACGCCGGCCGAGCGGCGCAACTCCTGGAGCGCCTGCTCGACCGTCACACTGTCCACCGTCAGCCGGGCGGGCCCGTCCAGCGGAGACTGGGCCACGGCGGAGGCCGGCGAGATGCCGAGGAGGACGCGCAGCAGGATCCTGGGCCACGCGCTGACCACCCGCTGGCGCAGCCGCCGCGGTCGGCGGCCGGTCGGCCCGGCACCAACCACCCGGCCACCTTCCCGTGGGCCCTGGCCGGTCGAGCGTCCCGATCCGTTGCTGCCGCCTGTGATTCTCATGTGCCGCCTCCTCTTTCCGCGGTTCCATTCCCTGAACGACGCGGCAGGCGGACTTCTACCAATCATATTACGCTCGCGACGGTCTTGCGGCTGCGCCCGCCGCCGATCCTATTTCCCGGCACCGTACCGCCCCGACGGCCGGGCGCGAGGAGGGAACGGAACGCATGACGGATCTGATCCCGCGGTCGGATGCCGAACTGCTGGAAGACATCCGGAAGGGTGATCCCGGGACACTCGCGCGCCTGCAGGCCGGCTACTGGAACCGGCTCCTCCGCTTCGCCGACGGGATCGTCCAGGGCAGGGCGGACCCCCAGGACGTGGTTCAGGAAGCCTTCATCCGCCTCTGGACCCACCGCGAGCGTTGGGATGCCCGCGGCTCGCTCCGGTCCTTGCTCTACACCCTGACCAGGAACGCGGCGCTCGACGAGTTGCGCAGCTGGCGGCGGGCCGAAAAGGCAGCGGACGCCGTGACCGCGCCCGCCGCCCCGCCCGCGCCCTCGGATGCCGCGGTCGCGGCCGAACTGCGCCGCGCCGCGGCCAGCGCCGTCGCCGGCCTGCCGCCCCTGCGCCGGGAGGTGTTCCGGCTGGCCCGCGAGGAAGGCCTGACGTACGGCGAGATCGCCGAAGTCCTGGGCCTCTCCCCCCAGACCGTGGCCAACCACATGAGCCTTGCCCTCGCGGACCTGCGGCGCGCACTCGCGCCATACCTGCCCGAACGAGGTCCGCCGCCGTAGTCCGGCGGAGACGGCCGTCCCTCGGGCAGCGTCGGGATTGGTAGAACGGCTGCCGGCCGGACGTTCTTCAGGTGAACCCGCAGGTGTGAACACCGGGAGCGATACCGTGGACGAACTCATTCTCCAGACTCTGCGTGGCGAGGCGACGCCGGCGGTAGCCGAGCAGGTGCGGCGCTGGTGCGCCGAGTCGCCGGAGAACGAGGCGTACTACCGGAGCATCGCGCTCGTCTGGGCCGCGACCGCGCCGGCGCCGCTGGCCGTGACCGCCGCTCCCGCGGACAGCGGCTACATCATGGCCGAAGCCGAACGGCGGCGTGCGGCCGAGGTGAGCGGCGCTGCCGGCGTTCCGGGTGCGCCGGAGCCGCGCGCGGGGACTCCCGCGCCGGTGCTTTCGCTGGCGGGGCGGCGCGCTGCCGGCCGCCGGTGGCAGCCTGCGCTCGCGCGCGGTCTCGCCCTGGCCGCCGGCATCGCGGCCCTGACAGTGTCGGTCCGGCTGCTCACCATGGATCGAGGCGCGGCGCGTTCCTCGGAGCGGTACGCGGCGGGCGTCACCGCGCCGCGCACGGTGGTGCTCGGCGATGGCAGCTTCGTCCGCCTCGCGGCCAACAGCCGCATCGAAGCACGCAGCAGCGCGTCCGAACGTTCCGTCACCCTCCACGGCCGTGCCTTCTTCGCGGTTGCCCGTGATGCCGCGCGTCCGTTCGTCGTGCGCGCGGGCGGGGTGGAGACGCGCGTCCTGGGCACGCGCTTCGAAGTCGCGGAGACCGCGGGCGGGGTGCGTACCATTGTCCTCGAAGGGCTGGTCGGGGTGTCGAACGGCCGCGGGGCTGTGACGGTGCCGGCCGGGAGCCTGGCCAACGCGACGAACCGCACGACGCCCACCGTGGAGCAGGCGCGTGACGTCCGTGCCCTGCTGGACTGGCCCGGAGGGCTGCTGCTGTTCCAGGGCACACCGCTGGACCAGGTGGCGCGAGAAGTCAGCAGCTCAATCGGCCGGAGCGTCACGGTCGAAGGTCGGGCGCTCGGGGCGCTCCGGATCTCGGGCTCGTTCGAGCAGGAGAGCTTCGAGGAGGTCGTGCAGGCGTTGTGCGAGACCGTGGGCGCGTCGTGCCGCGTCACCGCGGGGGGTGCCAGCATCTCCCCGTCGGACGCTGCGGCCGGGCGCGGCTGAGCCCTTCGCTGGCCGGCTCATCCCGGCGGGCAGGGTTGTGCGACTGGCGGGCGCCGCATTCGTTCTATGGATGGCTGGGCGTTCGAAATCCGGAGGAGAGCGGTTCGGAGCGGATGATGTCCAGGTTGCGGCAATGCGGCGTGGTTCTGGGGCTGGCATGCGCAGCGCTGCTGACCGGCTGCGCCCTGTTCACCGGTCCCGCTGAAGAGTCCGCGCGCATCGAGTCGCTGCCGCGCGCGCTGACGGTGAGCGAGCGCGAGGTGATCGCGCGCTCCAACACGTTCGCGTTCGGACTGCTGCGCGAGGTCTACCGGCGCGAGACCGAGCCCAACGTCTTCCTCTCGCCGCTCAGCGCGTCGATGGCGCTGGGCATGACGCTCAACGGCGCCGCCACCGCCACGTTCGATTCGATGCGGGCCACGCTCGGCTTCCAGGGGCTCACGCAGGCCGAGATCAACCGCTCGTACCGCGACCTCACGAATCTGCTGCTGAAGCTGGACCCGAAGGTGGAGCTGAGGATCGCCAACTCGATATGGGCGCGGAAGGGCGAGCCCTTCCTGCCCTCGTTCTTCGACGCGGTGACCGCCTGGTTCGGTGCGGAGGCCAGGGAGCTCGACTTCGCCAGCCCGGGCGCACTCGCGGCGATCAACGGCTGGGCCAGCGATCACACGCACGGGCGCGTCCCGCAGGTGCTGGAGCGCATCGATCCCAACCACATCATGTTCCTGCTCAACGCGGTCTACTTCAACGGCAAGTGGACCGCGCAGTTCGATGCCGCGAAGACCGTGTCCTCGCCCTTCCGGCTCGCGGACGGCGGCACCGTGCAGGTGCCCACCATGCACGGGAAGCTCCCGGTGGCGCTGGCAGAGCGGCCGGGCGTGATCCTGGGCGAGCTGCCCTACGGCGGCCAGGGGTTCGTGGCCACCATCGTGCTGCCCGCGGAAGGCCGCTCGCTGAAGGACCTGGTCGAGAGCCTGGACGCGGCGAAGTGGGCGGAATGGCTGAGCGCGCTGCCAGCGGGCGATTACCGGGATGTCGCGGCCGTGGACGTCGCCCTGCCGAAGCTGGAGCTGAAGTACGAGGAGAGGCTGAACGACGCGCTCACGGCGCTGGGCATGGGCATTGCCTTCCGGCCGGGCGCCGACTTCAGCCGCATGACGTCCGGCGGCGCCTGGATCGATTTCGTGAAGCAGAACACGTTCCTGAAGCTGGACGAGCAGGGCACGGAGGCGGCGGCCGTCACGGTGGTGGCCATGATCAAGTCGGCGGTGCCGCCGGGCCTGGTGGTGGACCGGCCGTTCCTGCTCGCGATCCGCGAGCGCCTGAGCGGCACGATCCTGTTCCTCGGCGCCATTGGCGATCCCCGCTGACCAGCATGACGAACGCGACGACGTTGCCGCACCTCCGGTCCGCGCTGCGGGCGGTGCTCGCGGCCGCCCGGTTCCCGGTCGGATCGGCCGCGCAGCGCCAGCCGCGGCTCCCGGCATCCGGCGCGCACCTGATCCCTTCCTTCCAGGCCGGCGGCCTGCAATGGAGCACGCGCAGCGTGGGTGCGTTCGGCGGCAGCGTGCAGGCGGAGCTCGGGAAGGGCGCGGTCCTGGGAGCCGTCGAGGCCCTGTTCAAGGGCGAC
>VEPF01000384.1:0-281 GCA_012027055.1 Gemmatimonadota bacterium
CCGCGTGCAGGACCAGCGCGGCCAGCGCCGACATGCCCGCGCCGCCGATGCCCATGAAGTGCACCTCGCCGCGCCGCGCCAGCGCGCGCAGATCCGGCCCCGCGGCCGCTTCGGGACGCGCCCGACCGCTCATGCGGGCACCAGTCGGAGCAGGTGAGCCGCGATCTCCGCGGCCGCGTGCGGTCGCGCCCGCTCCTGCGCGACCGCGCTCCAGCGCGCCCGCTGCTCCGCGTCGCAGGCCGGCGACGCGAGCGCATGCCACCAACCATCGGGCGTGGGCA
>VEPF01000384.1:291-7485 GCA_012027055.1 Gemmatimonadota bacterium
CCCGCGGCCTCCAGCGCGCGGGCGTTGCCGGTCTGGCGATCGGCGGCGGCGGTCGGCAGCGGCACCAGCAGCATCGGGATGCCGGCCGCGAGCAGCTCGGCCGTGGCCATGGCGCCGGCGCGCGAGAGCGCGATGTCGCTGGCGGCCAGGGCGCGCGGCATGTCATCGATGTAGGGGACCACATGCACCCACTCGAGCCCGCGGAGCACTCCCAGTCGAGCCTGTACCGCGGCGTGGTGCGCCGGTCCGGTCGCCCACAGCAGCTCGATGCCGGCCGGCGCAGGCAGTGCCCCGGCCGCGATCCGCTCGAGGGCATCGAGCAGTACTTCGTTGACCGCGCGCGCGCCCTGGCTGCCGCCCACCACCAGCAGCACGTTGGTCCGGTCCGAGAGCCCGAATCCCCGACGCGCCTCGGCCCGGTCGATGGGCGGCAGGGGCCGGATCGGGTTGCCCGGTGCGAGCACCTCGGTGCGCCGGCCGGGACGCAGCTCCGCGGCGGCTTCCGGGAAGCCAAGGTGGACCTGGCGGGCCCAGCGGCTCAGCAGCCTGGTGGTGAAGCCGGGATGCGCGTTCTGCTCCTGGAGCGCCACCGGTACGCCCGCCAGCACCGCGCCCAGGCAGGCCGGCCCCGAAGCGTAGCCGCCGGTGCCGACCACCAGCGCTGGCCGCAGCCGGCGGAACAGGCGCGCCAGCCCCACCGCGCTGCCCGCCAGTGCGGGCACCAGCCGCCAGTTCTGCCACACCCTGGTGCGCCGGATAGGCTGCAACGGCAGCAGCGTATGCGGTACCTGCTGCTGGGGCAGGACCCGCGCCTCGACGCCACGCTGGGCGCCGACGTAGTGCACTTCCAGGCCCGGTCGCGCGAGCTGGAGCGCCGCCCCGATGGCGAGCGCCGGATAGAGATGTCCGCCCGTGCCTCCGCCGGCCAGCAGCACGCGCGTCATGCGGCAGCTCCGCGCCGGCGGGCGATGTTGATCAGGATGCCGACTCCGGCCAGGCAGACCAGCAGGCTGGAGCGGCCATAGGACATCAGCGGCAGGGTGACGCCGGTGGTCGGGAACCAGGCCAGGTTGATCAGGATGTGCATGAGCGCGTGGATGGCGATCATGCTGGTGATGCCGATGGCCAGGAGGAATCCGAAGAGGTCTTCCGCGTCCCGCGCGATACGGAAGCCGATGAGCGTGAACAGGCCGAACAGCAGGATCACCAGCAGCACGCCCAGGAAGCCCCACTCCTCGCCGATCATGGCGAGCAGGAAATCGTTGTGGGGCTCGGGCACGAAACCGTACTTCTGCAGGCCGTGGCCCAGGCCGGTGCCCCAGAAGCCGCCACTGCCCATGGCGACCAACGCCTGGTTGATCTGGTAGCTCGCGCCCGCCGGGTCATAGTTGGGGTTCAGGAAGGCTGCAATGCGGCTGGCGCGATAGCCGACGTTCTCGATCTGGGACCAGGCCAGGGGCAGGCCGCCCACGCCCAGCAGGATGAAGTGCCCGATGCGGGCACCGCCCGCGAAGGCCACCAGCGCGGCCAGAAGCACGATCAGCCCGGCCGCCGACATGCTGGGCTGCAGGAACACCAGCAGGCCGACGATGGCCCAGACCACCAGGAAGGGCGCCAGCCCGCGCCGCAGGCTGGAGAGCCGGTCCTGCTTCTTCACGACCAGGGCGGCCGTCCAGATGATCAGCGCGAGCTTCGCGAACTCGGACGGCTGCAGTCCGACCGGTCCGATGTAGAGCCAGCGGCGGGCGCCCTTCGTGACCGGCGCGATCGCCTCGGTGCCGGGCAGGATCATGATTGCCAGTGTGCAGACCACGCCCAGCAGCAGTGGCCAGGCCAGCAGGCGCAGGTGCCGGTAATCGATGCTCGCGCATGCGCCCAGGAACACGAAACCCAGGGCCGCGCCACCCGCCTGGCGCACCACGTAGTGGTAGTCCGCCAGGCCATCGTTCAGGGCCATCACGGCGCTCGCGCTGTACACCGTGATCAACCCGAGGGCCACCAGAATCAACGTGATCCCGATGAGCGCCGGCGACTCCCAGCCGTGCGCCAGCAGGCCACCGGCCAGCGGGAGCTCGCCCGTGCGGGGGCCGCGCCGCGGGCCGGGTCTACGCATGCCCACCCCGTGCCCGGACCAGCTCCTTGAACGAGCGGCCGCGTTCCTCGTAGTTGCGGAACATGTCGTAGCTCGAGCACGCCGGCGCGAGCAGCACGGCATCACCGGGCCGGGCCCGCTGCGCGGCGCGGTCGATCACCTCGGCGAAATCGCGGCCGGCCATTTCCAGGGGCACGTGCGGCGCCAGGTCGACCTCGATGAGCGGGGCCGCCTCGCCATAGGCGATGACGCAGCGACCGATGCGCGCCAGCTCCGGGATCAGGCGCGTGTACGGTTCACCCTTGTGCCGGCCGCCCAGGAGCAGCACGGTCGGACGAGTCATGCTGCGCAGGGCCGTGACCGTGGAATCGACGTTCGTCGCCTTGGAGTCGTTGATCCAGAGCACGTCCGCCCGCTCGACCACTGGCTCCAGCCGGTGCTCGAGGCCGGTGAAGGTGCGCAGGCCCTCGGCGAGCGCGAGCGGATCGACACCGGCCGCGAGCGCGCACAGCGCCGCCGCCAGCGCGTTCGCCCGGTTGTGCCGCCCCGGCAGCGGCAGTTCGGCGGTCGGCAGCAGGCGGAGCTCGCGCCCGGCGAGTCGGACCGTGAGCCACTGGTCGGCGCTGACGAAACCGCCCTGCTCTCCCGCTGAAAGTGGAGTGCTGACGCGGAAGAAGAGACGCGTACCATCGGCCTCCCCAGGCAATGCGCACACCGCCTCATCTTCCGCGTTCAGCACCCACGTGCTCTCGGCGCTCGCGTTCCGGAACAGGCGAGCTTTGTCACCGTAGTACGCCGCGACCGTGGGATAACGATCGAGATGGTCCGGCGAGAGGTTGGTCACCACGCCCACGCGCGGCGCGAAGGTGTCGATGTCCGCCAGCTGGAAGGAGCTGGCTTCCACCACCACCCAGTCCGGCGCCTGCGGCCAGAGTGCGACTTCCGACAGCGGCAGGCCGATGTTGCCGGCCGCGGGGGCAACCCGACCCGCGACCTGCAGCAGGTGCGCAGCCAGCGCGGTCGTGGTGCTCTTCCCGTTCGTCCCGGTGATGGCGATCACCGGTGAGCGGAGCTCGCGCCAGGCGAACTCCAGCTCGGAGATGCGGGGCACGGTGGCTACGCGGTGATCGGCCAGCACCATGGCTGTCGGCGGGACGCCAGGGCTGAGCACGATCAGTTCACAGCCGGAGAGACGGTCCAGCGAGTGTCCGCCTACCTCCGCGTGTCCACCGGCCCGCGTGATCTCGGCCGCCGCAGCGCAGAGCTCTGGGGTGTCCACGGCGTCGGACGCGTAGACCGCGTCGCCGCGGCGCAGCGCCAGCTGCGCCGCCGCGCGGCCGCTCCGCGCCAGACCCAGGATCCCGATGCGCGCCATCAGCGGATCTTCAGCGTGCTGAAGGCGATCAAGGCGAAGAAGAGACCGAGCACCCAGAAGCGCACGATGATCTTGCTCTCCGCCCAACCGGCCTTCTCGAAGTGATGATGCAGCGGGGCCATGAGCAGCAGCCGCTGTCCCTGGCCCCGCGTCCTGAGCGTGTACCTGAACCAGCCTACCTGCGCGATCACCGAGAGTGCCTCGAGTACGAAAATCCCGCCGATGATCACCAGCTGGAATTCCATCTTGAGCAGGATGGCCACCGCGCCGAGCGCGCCCCCGAGCGCGAGCGAGCCCGTGTCGCCCATGAACACGTCGGCGGGGTGCGCGTTGTACCAGAGGAAGCCCAGCGAAGCACCCGCGAGCGCGAAGCAGAAGATGGCCAGCTCGCCCGAGCCGGGGAGATAGAAAAGCCCCAGGTAACGGGACGTATCGGTCCGGCCGATCAGGTACGCGAAGATGCCGAACGTGCTAGCCGCCACCGTAGCCAGGCCGGCCGCCAGGCCATCGAGCCCATCCGTGAGATTGACCGCGTTGGAGGTGCCGGCCATGATGAACATGACCCACGGGATGAAGAGCGCGGGCAGGATCGCCAGATGCCAGTTGGCCAGGAACGGCAGCCCGGTCCAGTAGGGCGGCACGCTGCTGAGCGGGAAGAAGAGCAGCGCCGCGCCGAACAGCAGCCCGAGCAGGCCCTGGCCGAACAGCTTGTACCGCCCCACCAGCCCTTCCGGCCGGCGGCGCACTACCTTCAGGTAGTCAGCGAGGATGCCGAGCGCCCCCAGCCAGACCAGCACGGCCACGGTGTAGAGCACGTAGCGGTTGCTCAGCTCCGCCCAGAGCAGCGTGGCCACGGCCGTGGACAGGATGATCAGGATCCCGCCCATGGTGGGCGTGCCCGCCTTCTTCAGGTGCGCCTGCGGTCCCTCCTCGCGCACGACCTGGCCGAAGCGCAGGCGGCGTAGCCAGGCAATGGTGCGCGGACCGATGAAGAGCGAGATCACCAGCGCGGTCAGCATCCCGGCGGCCACGC
This sequence comes from Gemmatimonadota bacterium, assembly GCA_012027055.1. GTDB lineage: Bacteria > Gemmatimonadota > Gemmatimonadetes > Longimicrobiales > RSA9 > VEPF01. The sequence goes on from VEPF01000384.1 coordinate 4,792, forward strand.
GGAACGTGATGTACCGGAAGAGATTGAAGAGAATGAACTCGTCACTGAGCGGAGCGAGCAGGTGGTAGAGCATCGCTACGCCTCCCGCTCCGCCGGCGGGGTCGCGGCCGAAGCGGTGGAAGTAGAACCATGGGGGCGCTCCGCCGGCCGCGCTTCGTCACGCGCACCGGTGACCAGACTGCTCGCCCGCGACCCGAAGGCCTCCCCGTGCGGGTGGAGCGCACCCCATTTAGCCTCGAAGCGCGGCAGCAGGCGCTCGAGCGCCACGCCGCGCGATCCTTTCAGCAGCACCACTTCATCACCTGCCAGCGCCGGCTCCAGCAGCTCGTAGGCACGGAGCGGATCGGACTCCAGCAGCAGGCGGCCGGCCAGCCGCGCCCCGAGCGGCGCGAACGCGGGCACGAACGCGCCCGTGGCCACGATCAGGTCGAGCCCGCGCGCCGCGATGGCACGAGCGCACTCCGCATGGATGGCAGCGCTCTCCGACCCCAGCTCCAGCATGCTGCCCAGCACCACCACCCGGCCGCCTTGGCGCGGCATGCTCACCAGCAAATCCACCGCCGCATCCGTGCTGGCCGGATTCGCGTTGTAGCAATCCGCGATCACGGTCAGGCCACCGAAGCGGTGCACCTCGGACCGGAGCCGGGCACCCGGCAGCCCCGCGACCGCCGCGGCGCCCGCTTCCGGAGCCACGCCCCAGCGCTCGCCGAGCGCCAGCGCCAGCAGCGCGTTGCGCGCGTTGTGGCGGCCGCGCAGCTGCAGGGCAACGTCCTGTCCCCGCCAGCGGAACCGCGCCCGGCCGTCGTCATCCACGGCCGCGTCCGCGCCACGTGCCGCCTCGGCCGCACGCTCGGTGAACCCGGCCGCGACCACGTTCCCGTACAGCAGCTGCGCGCGCGCCGCGAGCGCCGGCGGCTCGTCGGCCACTACGGCCAGGCCCTGCGGTGGCAGCCACGGCAATACCGAGGTCTCCTCCCGCAGCACGCCACCCAGGTCGCCGAGACCCTCCAGGTGCTCGGCCGAGATGCCCGTGATCACCGCGGCATCCGGTTCGATGATCGCCGCGAGCTGCGCCACCTCGCCGGGGGCGTTCGTGCCGATCTCCGCGATCACGATCTCCGCATCGGCGGGCGCGGCAAGCATGGTGAGCGGTGCACCCACCAGATTGTTGAAGTTGCCGTTGGTGGCGTGCACCCGATAACGGGCCGAGAACACCGCCCGCAGCAGGTCCTTGGTGGTGGTCTTCCCGTTCGACCCGGCCACCACGCACACGTGCGCTCCGAGCGTGCGCCGGTGGCAGCGGGCCAGCTGCCCGAGCGCGTGCAGCGTGATCGGGACCAGGTAGTAGCGCAGTCCGGCGGGCGCGTCCGCCGGCAGGCGCTCCACGATCGCGCCTCGCGCGCCGGCGGCCGCTGCCTGCGCCAGGTAGTCGTGCGCGTCGTGCGTCGCGCCCCGCAGGGCCACGAACAGGGCCCCGGGCCGGAGCGCGCGGGTATCGGTGCTCACGCCGCCGTAGACGACGTCCTCGCCGCCCGCGTGCGCACCCAGGCCGAGCGCCGCCGTGATCCGGGCGTCCGTCCAGTGGCTCATGCCCCCGCCTCGCGCGCCGCCGCGCGCAGCAGCCCCTGCACCACTTCCCGTTCGTCGAACGGGCGCTTCTCGGTTCCGATGATCTGGTAGTCCTCGTGGCCTTTGCCGGCGAGCAGCACGATGTCTTCACGATGCGCCAGCGTGAGCGCGTGCCCGATCGCCGCACGCCGATCCGTGATGCGGATCGCGCCTCCCGGTGCGATGCCCGTCATGATCTCGCCGATGATCGCCTCAGGATCTTCGGTGCGAGGATTGTCCGAGGTCACGATGGCGACGTCTGCGCCCGCCGCGGCCACGCGTCCCATGAGCGGACGCTTGCCGCGATCGCGATCACCGCCCGCGCCGAACACCACGATCAAGCGACCCGCCGCGAGCGGGCGGAGCGCGGCCAGCGCCCGCTCGAGCGCGTCGGGCGTGTGGGCGTAGTCGCGAAGCACGGGACACGGCTCCGAAGCGATCCGCTCCAGGCGCCCGGGCACCTGCGGCACGGTCGCGAGCGCAGCCACGATCGCGGGCAGCTCGCAGCCGAGCGCCAGGGCGGCGGCCACGGCGGCGGCCGCGTTCTGCACGTTGAATTCGCCCAGCAGTGGGATGCGGGCCACGGCCGGACCTGCAGGAGTGCGGAGCGTGAAGGCGGCGCCCGCCGCGTCCAGACGCACGTCGCGGAAGCGGACCGCGGCCGAGTCCGCAGCGCCGAAAGTGAGCGCCCGGGGCGCGCTGGCGGCCAGCCCATCCCAGGCCCGGTCATCGGCGTTGATTACGACCGTGCCCGCAGGACGCAGCAGATCGACCAGCGAGCGCTTGGCGTCCAGATAGCGGCCGAGCGTGCCGTGGTAATCGAGATGATCGCGCGTCAAGTTGGTGAAGACGGCGGCGTCGAAGGTCAGGCTGGCCACCCGGCCCTGATCGAGCGCGTGCGAAGACACTTCCATCGCGAGGTTCGCGGCGCCGGCCGCGACGATGTCGCGCAGCATGCGCGCCAGGCGTACCGGGCCGGGCGTGGTCAGGGCCTCGCTGCCCGGCAGCACGCTGCCATCCGGAAGCATGGCGCCCAGCGTCCCGAACGATGCCGCGCCACCCCGGCAGCCCAGCAGGTGCCGCAGC
>VEPF01000384.1:7495-10321 GCA_012027055.1 Gemmatimonadota bacterium
GTCGTGGTCTTGCCGTTGGTCCCGGTCACGGCTGCCAGCGTGAGCGGGATCTGCGGGTCGTCGAAGAGCAGCGCCGCCGCCAGCGCGGCTGCGCGCCGGCCATCGCGCACCACCAGCTGCGGCAGCGGCAGATCCGACAGCGGCCGCTCCACCAGCGCCGCTACCGCCCCCGCCCCGGCCGCGGCCGGCACGTACTCGTGGGCGTCGGCTGCGACTCCGACCCAGGCACAGAACAGATCGCCCCGTCGCACCACCCGGCTGTCGTCCGCGATCCCGCTCAGCGCCAGCTCGAGATCCGCCCCGGCCGAGGTCACGAGCAGGCCCGCCCGCTCCAGGCGCGCCGCCACGGCTCCAAGCCGGTGCGAGGCCGTCATGCTCCCTCCGCCTCGACCCGCACGACCGTGCCGGCCCGCACCGTGTCGCCCGGTGCGGGAACGCTGGCGCGCACCCGCCCGTGGCCGGCCACGCGCACCCGCAGTCCGGCCGCGTGCAGCGTGCGCACTGCATCCCGGAGTGGCAGGCCGGCGACGTCGGGCCCCACCCGGGGCGGTCCGGCCGGCGCGGCCGGAGCCTGTGGGCGGCGCAACTCGCCGCGGCGGGTCACCGGCGTGACCACCGCCGGCTCGCGCGGCGCGGGCAGCACCGCGGCATAGCGGACCTCGCCGCCACCAGGCAGCAGCGGCGCGGGCAGCGCCACCGCGCGCCGATCCAACGGCGTGGCGCGCGCGGCGAGCGCGGCCTCGAGCGCTACGCGGATCACCGGCGCAGCGACGACCCCGCCGTAGTAGGCGCCGTGCGGCTCGTCGATCTTGACCAGGAACACCAGCTGCGGGTCCTGCGCCGGGAAGAAGCCGGCGAAGGATGCGTAGTAGGCCCCGGGCTGATAGCCGGCGCCGGGACCGGCCGAGATTTTCGCGGTGCCCGTCTTGCCGGCCACCGCGAAGGGTCCGAGCGCGGCCTGCTGCGCCGTGCCATCAGTGACCGCGCCCTCCAGCACGGTGCGCAGCTCGGCCGCCACCCGGGCCGGCACGGCCCGCCGCACGGCGCGCGGCTCCAGCACGTACTGGGTCAGACCATCACGACCGCGCACCTCGCGCACCAGCCGCGGCTCCAGCAGCAGGCCGCCGTTCGCGATCGCGCCATAGGCCATCGCCATCTGCAGCGGCGTCACGCTGATCTCGTAGCCCATCGCCAGACTGGGCTGCGATTGCCGCGTCCAGCGCTCCAGGCGGAACAGATGCCCGGCCGACTCGGACGGATACGTCACTCCGGTGGGTGACCCGAAGCCGAAATCCCGCAGCAACCGGTAGTGCTCGCTCGGAGACAGCCGCGTGGCCAGCTTGACCAGCGCGATGTTCGAGGATTTGCGCAGCGCATCAGCCACCGACAGCATGCCGTACGGGTGCACGTCGGTGATCGGCCTGCGGCGGCCGGGATACTCGTAGCTGCCGTCCTCGGCGAACACGCTGTCCGCCAGGGTGACGCGCCCGAGGGCGAGCAGTCCGGCCACGGTGAACGGCTTCAGGGTCGAGCCCGGCTCGTACGGCTCGTTCACCGCGCGCCAGGTGAACGCCCGGGCTGTACCCCGCCGGCTCGCGGCCGCCAGGATCTCGCCGTTGTTGGGGTCGGCCAGCAGCAGTTCTCCGCCGCGCGCGTCCATCGCGCTGACCGCCTGCTCCAGCGCGGCCTCGGCGATCTCCTGCAGACCCAGGTCGAGCGTCAGGTACACATCGCGGCCCGGCTCCGGCTCGTGCGTGCGGAGCATGGCGCCGGGCAGAGCATTCCCCTCCGCATCGCGGCGGACCGTGGCGCGCCCCGGCCGGCCACGCAGGATGCTGTCCAGCTCCAGTTCGAGGCCGCTTTGCCCTTCCCCGTCCCCGCCCACCGCCCCGAGGACGGAGAGCGCCAACGCACCGTGCGGGTAGAACCGGCTCAGCGTACTCTCGAAGTAGATGCCGCGCGTGTGGTCCAGCGCCTCGCGCACGCTCACCGGATACTGGCCCGGCACCGGCACCCCGCGACGCTTCGCCAGCAGCCGCCGCTCCGCCGCCCGCGCGCCCCGGGCGCAGTGCTCCTGCAGCAACCGCAGCACCCGCGCCGTATCGGCAACTTCCCGCGGCGCGATGGCGACCCGATAGACCTCCTGCGTGGCCGCCAGCGGGATGCCGTTGCGGTCGTACATCGTGCCGCGCGGCGCCGGCAGCCGAAGGGTGTCCCCATGCTGCGCGACCGCCTGCGCCCGCCATTTCCCGCCTTCGAGCACCTGGATCTGGAACGCGCGCCCGACGCCGGCCATGGTGACCAGCAGGAACACGCCCAGCAGCAGCCGACGCCGCCCGGCCGGGGCCCGGCGTTCCGCCCCCGCGCCCTTCACCGCCCACCTCCTGCGGCCGCCAGCCGTCCGCCCGCGGGCCCGGGTACCGCCGGCGCCGGCGGCAGGAGGATCACAATCTCACGGGCCGATGGCGGCCGGAGCCCGAGCCGCTGGCCGGCCACCGCCACCATGTTCGGCCGGCTTTCCAGCTGCTGCAGCTCGCGCAGCAGGCGCGTGCGCTCCGACTCCAGGATCGCTCGCTCCGTGCGCGCGGCGTCCAGGCTCCGCAGCACCTCCAGCGCCCGGCTCTGCCGCCACACCACCAGGCTGAGCGCGGCGAACAGCGCCGCCGCCGCGACCCCGAACCGGAGCGTTCCGCGCGTGCGCATCACGCCGCCTTCCGCCAGGCGCGCAAACGCGCGCTCCGCGCCCGCGGGTTGGCCGCCACTTCCGTCGCGTCCGCCGACACCGGCTTGCGCGTCAGCGTCTCCCCGAGCGGTACGCCCCGGCAC
>VEPF01000302.1 GCA_012027055.1 Gemmatimonadota bacterium
TTCCCCCTCTTGGCCCCTGGCCCTTGGCCCTTGGCCCTTAATCCACCCAGACCACCCGGATGGCCCCGCACGCCGCCTCCAGCTGCACCGCCAGCTTCCGCTGGGCGCGCTCGAACCCGTCCGAATAATACGTGTTCCCGCGCTTGGTCAGCCCCTGGCTGTCGAAGCCCGACAGGATCCCGTCCTTCCGCACGCTCACGCCCAGCCCCTTCGGCACCCGCAGCGTCAGCGATCCCAGCCCCATGTGCACCTGCGCGTTCAGGTCGCCGCGCCAGGCACCGGTGAAGTCGAGCACCACTTCGCCCATGCCGCCGCTGACCTCCAGCTGCCGCGCGTTCAGGTTGCCCAGCCCGATCGCCTCCAGGCGGGCGGCGCCCACTTCGATCTCGGCCTGCTGGCACTCGGCCAGGTTCGGCTTGCTGATCCGCAGCGTGGTCCCGCTCGCACCGGTGCTCACCTTCAGGTTCCGCACCCGCAGGCCGCCCAGCTCCAGGTTGGCCTCGGTCGCGCCGAACTTCAGGTTCAGGTCGAGCGGCGCCTGCGGGCCCAGGCGCAGGTCCAGCGACCCGCCTTTCATGTTCTTGTGGCCGTGCATCTCGCCGTTGCCGATGCCGATGTGCAGCGCGCTGCCGCCGAACTCCAGCTCGGGCTCGAAGACGTCCGCATCGTAGCGGATGCTCGCCCGGTAGAGCACGCCCTGGGCGGCTGGCTGGATCCCCAGGCGACCCGCCCCGTACTCCAGGTCCACCGTCAACGCCTTCTCGCCGCTGTACTCGCGGCCGCGCGACAGCGTGCGCCAGTCCTGCGCGCCGGCCACCGCCGGCCAGGCCGCGAGCAGCAGCACCCACAGCCGGCTCCTGGTCCGCATCAGACGCTCGCTTCTTCCGTGTCGGTGAACAGGTCCGGCTCGGCCGGGCGGCCGCCCGCCCGGATCGGCCGGGTCCCGGCCCGCGAGAGCAGCACGGCGCCGAAGCCGATCGAGAACGCGGCCCACGTGGTCATCACGGCGAAGAACTTGAGCAGCCCGCTGATGAAGCCCAGCCACGGCCCGGCCATGGTCACCACGGAGCTGGCCAGGTACAGCGCCAGCAGCAGCCCCAGCCCGGTGATCAGGAAGTAGTACGAGTTGCCGCGCTGGAACCACTCGCCGCCGTACAGCCGCCGCTCCGCGAGCGCTTCTCCGCTGGCGTGCGCCACCGCCAGGTAGCCGAGCACGCCGGCCGCCAACACCGCCAGCGGGAACAGCGGCACCCACAGCAGCAGGGCCGGAATCCCGACGATCGAGATGGCCAGCGCGATGATCCCGAGCACGAACGCGGGCAGGGTCAGGAACGCGCCGGCGATGCCGACCAGGAACGAGCGCATGGTCGCGTTTCGCGCCGTGTCGGCTACGCCCTCGATGTACTTGCGACCGCCGAAGACGATGGTCGCGAGTCCGATCCCGAACAGCACCACGTACATCAGCAGCACCGAGAACACGCCGGAGATGCCGCGCCACAGGTGCCGGAACGGCCCGCCGTTCCAGCCGCTCCAGTTGCCCCGCCGATGCTGCAGATTCTCGCGGATGTTCTCCGCGGCCGCCCGCTCCGCCTCGGCCTCCGCCTTCTGCGCCTCCAGCTGGGCGATCTTCTCCTGCAGCTTCATCAGGCTGTCCGAGATCGGTGCGGGCGCCGTGGGCGCCACCTCGATACCGGAGACCGCGCCATCCAGCGCCTGGTCCAGAGACTTGCCCGGGCCTTCATCGTAGCTCCAGTCCCGGAGCAGCTCGGGCAGCTCCGCCTCATCGGCGTCGATCACGTTCTCCAGCAGCTCGCGCCAGGACTGGTCCAGCTCACTCCCGCGCGGGGCGGCGCCGAGCTTCACCAGGCCGGGCGCGCCCAGGCCCTGCAGCTCCGCCTCGCCGCCGTCCAGTCCCAGCTGCAGAGTGCGCCCATCCGACAGCTCCAGCTTCAGCATGGCGGCCGTGCGCGAGATCGTGACCTCGTGGGACACGATCCGCGCCGGGCCCGCCGGCGCCGTGGGTGGAGCCGGCGCCTTTGGGGGATTCTGCGCCCCGGCCGCGCTCGCCAGCAGCAGGCCGGCGAGGGGCAGGGAAATCAGCGCGCCGCGGCGCGCGCGTTCAAACCCGAGCTGTGACATGTTGTGCTTCCCGCGTGGGGGTGCGGAACAGGTTGCGATAGAGGATCCAGATCGACGCCATGGTCAGCCCGCCGATGCCCACCGCGAACGCGCCCAGGCCGCGGGCGCCGGCGGAGGCGGCGAGTGTCCTGGCCTGCGTCACCAGCCAGCTGGCAATGCTGCTTTCCATCACTCCGGTCAGGGCGGAAGCGCCCAGCGACTGCATGCCGCTCGCGGCCCGATCGGTGGCGAACACCCAGAGTGACTGCGCCGTGATGTAGTCCCGGGAGATCAGCCAGGTCACCAGTCCGCCGCCCAGCAGGAGCGGCAGGGTGATGCACGCGCTCGCCAGCGCCCAGGCGCCGGCGGTCCGGGGGGTGAGCCGGGCGGCCAGTTGCCGGGCGCCCTCGAGCCAGGGGGCCCAGACGGGCACCGGCACGTGGACCTTGACCCGCGCCATCACCCGGTCTGAAAAACCCGCGGCCGGCGAGAGTTGCGGCAGGCCGGCCAGCGTGGTGAACAGCGAGCGCCATTCCTCGAGCTCGCCGCCGCACCGGGTGCAGCCCTGCAGATGCGACTCGAGGGCGACCCGATCGGCGGCTCCGATCGTGCCCTCCGCGTAGCCCTGCAGGGACTCGGTACTGAGATGTTCCAGCTCGCTCATACCACGCTGTGCTCCAAGTGAGGTTCTCGCTGTGCCCTACGGCACTCGTCCCGGCCCGGTTTCACTCCATCCTCGCCTTCCTCCAACTGGTCCCTCGCAGCTGCCGCAGACGCCGGGCTGCGAGTCGCACCTGCCCCTACGCCCGCAGGTGCGCCAGCTCCCGCTTGAGCTCGTTGCGGGCCCGGTGGATGTACGTCTTCACCGTCCCCAGCGGCACCGCCATGATCTCCGCGATCTCCTCGTACGGCCGCCCCTCCACGTGGCACAGCAGGATGGCCGTGCGATACTCCGGACGGAGGCGCTCGATCGCCCGCTCGATCACCCCGCCCAGCTCCTTGCTGGCCGTGTACTGCTCCGGGTTCTCGGTCCCGCTCTCCGGCGTGATCGTGCTCGCCTCCGCCTCGGCGTCCGTGCGCGCGTGCGGCGAGCCTTCCAGCGACAGCGTCTCCGGCTCCTTCCGGCGGAGCTGATCGAGCGCCGTGTTGTGGGCGATCTTGAAGATCCAGGAGCTGAACTTGAACGTGGGGTCGTAGCGGTCGATCGCGTTCAGCACCTTGATGAACGTGTCCTGGGCGAGGTCTTCCGCCTTCTCGCGATCGCGGACCAGGCGGTAGATCAGGGAGAAGACCGGCCGCTGATAGCGGTGAACGAGCTCGCGGTACGCGGGCTCACGCCCGGCACGCGCCAGTTCCACCACCTGCTGGTCGGTCAGGGCGGAATAGTCCAAGGCCCCCGCGGACGCGATGTGGATCCGTGCCGGAACGGGCCTCCAGGCACGCCTGGGGTCGAGGACGGTCGTGGCCACGAGACCCCGTACGCACCCCACCCGCCGGCGGTTTCAGGCGCCGGGTTGATCCTCGGCGGCCCGTCCCGTACCTTCCGGCGATTCCGGGCTGACCAACTAATTTATGACCGCCCAAGCATTTGCGCGATGAGATCGGAAGCGCCGCTACCCCCGGCGGAACAGAAGGCGGCGCACGTGCGCACCATGTTCGGCGACATCGCGCACCGCTACGACTTCCTCAACCACCTGCTCAGTGCGAACCGCGACCGGGCCTGGCGGCGCCGCGCGGTCGATGCGCTGCTCGGCGGCGAGCTGCCCGCGCGGCCCGGAGCGGTGGTGCTGGACGCCTGCGCCGGCACGCTCGATCTCGCGGTCGAGCTCGCCGCCCGGCCTGCTTTCCGGGGGCGGGTGCTCGCGTGCGATTTCGCCCTTCCGATGCTGGCCGCTGGCCGCCCCAAGGCGACGTCCCTGCCGATCGCGCTGGCTTGCGCCGACGCGCTCCGGCTGCCGCTGGCTTCCGGCTCATGCGACGGCGCCATGGTCGCGTTCGGCGTGCGCAACCTGGCCGACCTGTCGGGCGGCCTGCGCGAGCTGGGCCGCATCCTGCGCCCGGGCGGCCGGCTGGTCATTCTCGAGTTCACCACGCCCGGGTGGCAGCCGTTCCGCGCGCTCTACCTGGGCTATTTCCGGCGGGTGCTGCCGCTCATCGGCAGGCTGGTCTCGCGGCACGGCACTGCCTACTCGTACCTGCCCGCGTCCGTGCTGGAGTTCCCGGAGTCCGCCCGCCTGGCCACCCTGCTGGCCGAGGCGGGCTTCATGGGCGTGCGGTGGGAGGTGTTGTCGGGCGGGATCCTCGCGCTGCACGTGGCCGAGCGCGCCGCCGCCCGGTGCCGCGATCCGGCCGGGCCGCCCGCGGCGGCGGTACGGCACCGCCATGCCCAGCTGTTCGCCCACCTGCGTGAACAGGTCCGCCCACTCGCGCGCGGCCACGTCGCCGGCCCGGGCGCGGGCGTGGAAGTCCGGATAGGTGTCCTTCAGCAGCCGGTAGTAGCTGTTCTGCGCCCGCCACAGGTCCACGCCCAGCGGAAGGCTCCGCGCCAGGGTGGCCGCGCGGGACACCCGCTGCAGGTTCTCCAGGTCGTCCGGGTTGCGGCGCAGCTTCTCCGCCAGGCGCTCCAGGGTCCGCTGCAGGGCGAAGCTCAGCCCGGTCAGCTCCAGCTCCACGCCCAGCGCGCGCGCGTCCTCGAGCAACGTCTGCGGCCGCTCCAGGTCCACCTCGTCGGCGGCCAGAACGGCGCGCAGCTCCTGGTTGAGCACGAACTCCGCCGCCAGCGTGAAGGCGCGGGGCAGGGGCAGGTCCTGGCTCGCCAGGAAGCGGGTCAGGGGCAGGTTGTTCTCGTAGACTTTCCGGTAGGCCTCCTCCGCCGCCGTCACGCTGCTTTCCAGCAGCCGGTACAGCACCTCCCGCTGGCGGTCGCCGAACAGGGACTTGATGGAGAACGAGTACTCCGGGAAGTGCGCCAGCAGCCGCACCACCGCGGCGATGTCGCCGTTCTGGAACGCGCGCAGCAGCTCGCCCATGAGCGATTCGTATGCGCCGCTGTCCGTGAAGCGGCGGATGCCGCCCGTCAGGTGGTGCGCGCCGAAATGCAGGATCGCGAACGTGACCGTGGCGCATTCCAGCGTGGCGTCCGAGCATACCCGGGCCCGCCCCACCGACAGGCTGGTCTCGCCCGCCCGCAGCCGCTTCCCCTGCTCGAGCGCCACGCGATAGCTATAGATCTGCTCCGCCGCCGGCTGGTCCACGAACAGCGAGTTCACCGCGTAGTGCGCGGCCACGCTCAGCAGGTCCACCTTGGTGGGCAGCACCCGCTGCTCGTAGACCCGGCGGGCGTTTCCCAGCTCGGGCACGTTGCTGGGCGCCTGCTCGAGCCGCCGCATGAATTCCGGCTCCAGGTCCTCCTGGAACAGTTCCCGGGCCAGCTGGCTGGCACGGCTCGCGTACTGCAGCACCTGCACCGTCTCGATGCCGGACACCTCGTTGAAGAACCAGCCGCAGCTCGTGTACATCAGCAGCGCGTGCCGCTGCAGTTCGAGCAGCTTGAGCGCGCGGGTCGCAGCGTCGCTGCCGTAGCCCGGCTGCAGGTGCCGGTTCAGGAATGAGCGCTGTTTGCCCGCGCGGTCCAGGATGACCTCGATGTACTGGTCGCGAGCGGCCCACGCGTCTCCCAGCAGCCCGGAGGCGGCGTGCTCGTAGCGCCCGGCCAGCTCGTCCCGCAGCCAGTCCAGCGCCGCGCGCAGCGGGGCCCGCCAGCCCTGCCGCCAGCCCGGCTCGCCGCCCGTGTGACAGCCGCAGTCGCTGCGCCACCGTTCCACGCCGTGCGCGCAGCTCCAGGACGTGTGCTCCGCGATCAGCACCTCGTGGCGGGGCGGCTGCAGTGCCAGGAACTCGCCGTAGTTGGTGATCGTGGCCAGGCCCTGGGACTCGATGTGGTGGATGGCGTACGCCAGCGCCATCTCGCCGTGGCGGTGATGGTGGCCGTAGGTCTCGCCATCCGTGGCAATGTGCGCGAGCTGCGGCCGGGGCTCGCTCCCGAACAGGCCGAGCAACCGCTGCGCCAGCAGCTCACCGTTCTTGAGCAGCCCCTCGAACGCCACCGCGCGCGAGGCGGGCCCGTCGTAGAAGAAGATCGCGATCTCCCGGCCGGATGGGAGCCGGCACAGGTACGGCTGCGTGATGTCGATCCGGGCGCCCACCTCGATCCAGTCCCGTTCCCCGATGGGCCGGATCGCCCGCGCCTGGTGGGGCGCCAGGATGGTGTAGCGGATGCCGGCGGCCGCCAGTTCCTCCAGCGATTCCAGGTCCACGGCCGTCTCCGGCAACCACATCCCTTCGGCCGCCCGGCCGAAGCGCTGCCGGAAATCGTAGAGTCCCCACACCACCTGCGTGTGCCGGTCGCGCGCGTTGGCGAGCGGCATGATCACGTGATTGTAAGCCTGGGCCAGGGCCGAGCCGTGGCCGCCGAACCGTTTCTGGGAGACGCGGTCGGCATCCAGCACCGCGCGATAGGTGTCGCGGGCGTGCTGTTGCAGCCAGCTCAGCAGGGTCGGGCCGAGATCGAAGCTGATGCTCGCGTAATTGTTGACGATGCGCACGATCCGCCGCTGCGGGTCGAGGATGCGCGCGTCCGCGTTCGGGCCGTAGGACTCGGCGTTGATGCGCTCGTTCCAGTCGTGGTATGGATACGCCGCGTCCTGGTGCTCGATCGCTTCCAGCCACGGGTTCTCCCGCGGCGGCTGGTAGAAGTGGCCGTGGATGCAGACGTAGCGCTGGGTCATGGCTCGGCCTCGGCCTCCGGCTCCGCACGGAACACCACCATTCCCAGCGGTGGCACGGTGATGGTGAGTGAGTGCGGGCGTCCGTGGCATGGCGTCGCTTCCGCCTGCACGCCGCCCAGGTTGCCCACGCCGCTGCCGCCGTAGCTCTCCGAGTCGCTGTTGAGCAGCTCGCGCCAGTAGCCGCCGCGCGGCACGCCGACCTGGTAGGCCGACCGCACCACCGGCGTGAAGTTGCACACCACCAGCAGCTCCTCGGGCGCCTGGCCCGCGGGCACGCCCACTGCCCGCCGCAAATAGGAGAGCGTGCTGCTGAGCGCGTCATCGGCATCGATCCACTCGAAGCCGAACGGGTCGAAGTCCCCGGTGTGCGCCGCCGCGGAGCCGCGGTAGAACGCGTTCAGGTCCGTGGCCCAGCGCTGCAGGCCCTGGTGCGGCGGCCACTGCAGCAGGTGCCACTGCAGCTCGGCTTCGTGGCTCCACTCGGCCCGCTGTCCGAACTCGCCGCCCATGAAGATCAGCTTCTTGCCCGGCTGCGTGTACAGGTAGCCGAGCAGCAGGCGCAGATTGGCGAACTTCTGCCAGTCATCGCCGGGCATCTAGCCGAGCAGCGAGCCCTTGCCGTGCACCACCTCATCGTGCGAGAGCGGCATGACGAAGTTCTCGGTGAACGAGTAGAGCCCGCGGAAGGTGAGCCGGCCGTGATGATACCTGCGGTGGATCGGGTCGCGGCTGATGTAGTCCAGGGTGTCGTGCATCCAGCCCATGTCCCACTTCATCCCGAACCCCAGCCCACCGATGTAGGTGGGTCGCGACACCATGGGCCACGCGGTCGATTCCTCGGCTGCGGTCTGCACGTCCGGATGCGCCTGGTAGACGTCGGCGTTCAGGCGCTGCAGGAAGCTGATCGCGCCCAGGTTCTCCCGCCCGCCGAACTCGTTCGGAATCCACTCGCCGCTCTTGCGCGAGTAGTCCAGGTAGAGCATGGAAGCGACCGCGTCCACGCGCAGGCCGTCCGCGTGGTAGACGTCCAGCCAGAACAGCGCGCTGCTCAGCAGGAAGCTGCGGACCTCGTGACGGCTGTAGTTGAAGATGTAGCTGCTCCAGTCCGGGTGGAATCCCTGGCGCGGGTCAGCGTGCTCGAAGAGCGCGGTGCCATCGAAGTAGTGGAGACCGTGCTGGTCGCCGGGGAAATGCGAGGGCACCCAGTCCAGGATCACGCCGATGCCCCGCTGGTGCAGGTGGTCCACCAGGTACATGAAGTCCTGCGGCGAGCCGTACCGGCTGGTGGGCGCGAAGTAGCCGGTGGTCTGGTAGCCCCAGGATCCGTAGAACGGGTGCTCCATCACGGGCAGCAGCTCGACGTGCGTGAAGCCGAGCTGGCTCACGTAATCGGCGAGGGGCGCGGCCATGTCGCGGTAGTTCGGCATGCCGCCATCGGGACGTCGCCAGGAGCCCAGGTGCAGCTCGTAGATGGCCATGGGCGCGCTCAGCGCGTTGCGCGCATGCCGCTCCGCCAGCCACTCGCCATCGCCCCACTGGTAGTCCAGGTGCCACACCACCGACGCGGTCCGGGGCGGTACCTCGTGGCGGAAGGCGAACGGGTCCGCCTTTTCCACCTGGTAGCCGTGGTGGCGCGACCAGAGCCGGTACTTGTAGCAGGAGCCCGGCAGCGCCTCGGCCACCACGCCCTCCCAGATCCCGGACGAGCCGGCCGGGGCGAGCGGGTGCGCGTTCTCGTCCCAGCCGTTGAAGTCGCCGATCACGGCGACCCGTTCCGCGTTCGGCGCCCACACCGCGAAGTTGGTGACCGTCTCGCCGCCCACCGTCCGGCGGTGCGCGCCCAGCTTCAGGTAGAGCTTGTTGTGCGTGCCCTCGTTGAACAGGTACAGGTCGTCCCTGGTCAGCAGCGTGCGCGGCTTGCGCGGCTTGGTCTCGCCCATGTCCGTGCCTTCAGTCGGTCGTGGCGGCCGCCCGGGTGCGCACGCGGCCCCGGCGCTCGTGTACGGCGCGCAGGGTGCCCGCGATGCTCTCGTCGGCCATGATCTCCGCCAGCGTCCGGGCCAGGCGACGTCGCCAGTTCGGGCGCTCGCTGCTGGTGCCGGGCACGTTCTGCGGGGCCCGCTCCAGCCACAGGTCCTCCAGGTTCACCAGTACCGCTCGCGCGGTGCTCGCCGCCAGATGCGCCAGCAGCGCCTCCAGCAGGGCGCGCTCCCCGTCCGTCACCCGGAAGTACCGCTCCAGGCGACCCACCAGCTCGGTCCGCGCCGCCCGCGCCTGCTCCGCCTCGGCTTCATCCACCAGCCCCAGGTCCAGCTGGTCGTCCACCTCGCCGGCCCGCACGAACGCCGCGAACGGTGGCATGTCGTGCGTGTTCAGGCTCGCCACCGCGTTGCGCGGTACCTCGTTCAGGGGGTGATCGTCGCTCCCGTCCAGTTCGTACTGGACCACGTAAATGCGGTTGATCCGCCGCCGGTCCATGGTGTGGCGTACGGCGCGCGGCACCGTGCCCAGGTCTTCGCCCACGATGGTCGCGCCGTGCTGCGCGGACTCGGTGAGCAGCACTGCGAGCAGCTCATTCGCCGGGTACTGCACGTACACGCCGTCCCGGGCGGAGAGCCCGGCCGGGATCCAGTACAGCCGGAACAGCGACATGATGTGGTCCAGCCGCAGCATGCGCGCGTGCCGCAGGTGCTGGCGCAGGGCCTCGATCAGGTAGGCGTACCCGCTCGAGCGCAGCTGTTCCGGGGAGAACGGCCGGAACCCCCAGTCCTGGCCGCCCGTGAACAGCGTGTCCGGCGGCGCGCCCACGGAGGCACCGTCCGCGAAGATCTCGCAGAAGCGCCAGGCATCGTAGCCGTCCGGGTTGACCCCGAGCGGCAGGTCCAGGTAGAGCGCTGCGGCCCCCTTGCCCGCCGCCTCGCCGATGGCGGCCAGCTGCCGTTCCGCCTGCCACTGCGCGTACCGGTAGTACTGCTCGTCTTCCGGCGCGTAGTCACCCGGCTGGAAGTCGCCGGCGCGCAGCCGCTCCGGCCAGGCATGCCAGCCCGTGCCCAGGCGGTCGCACACCGCCCGGAAACGCGCATAGTCCGCCAGCCGGACCTGGCCGGCCGCGAACTGCGCCAGCTCGGCCCGTCGGGTCTCGTCCGCGGTGCGGAAGAACTCGGCCGCTTCCGCTGCCAGCACCGCGCGGCGGCGCTGCGCCACGGCCGCGTAATCGACCAGGCGGCCATTGCCCCCGGCGCCCGCGTGCTCCCGGCAGGGCGCCACGTAGAACTCGTTCCAGAACAGCCGGCTGACCGGGGAATAGGGGCTCGGCTCGAGGGGCCGGTCCATGAACGACGCGAGCAACGGCAACGTGCCGACGTAACTCCCACCCTGCGCGCCCACCCAGCGCGCCAGTTGCGCCAGGTCA
>VEPF01000091.1 GCA_012027055.1 Gemmatimonadota bacterium
GGCGGGACATAATGGATATATCGAGAAGGACTGCGATCACGGCGCTGGCCACGGCCGCAGCGGCGACGCTGCCGCGGCCGGTGCGGGCGAGGGCGCACAAGCAGCCGGACCCGAAGGCGCTGGGCGTGCTGTACGACCCCACGCGCTGCATCGGCTGCCAGGAGTGCGTGCGGGCCTGCGCGACCGCCAACGACTGCGACGTCGCGATCGCCACGGCGCCGAACCCGGAGCTGACCACGCGCTCGCTCACCGTGCTGCGGAAGTACGAACCGGAGAGCGGGCCGGCCACGTTCCGGAAGGTACAGTGCATGCACTGTGTGGATCCCGCGTGCGTGAGCGCATGCATGCTGGGGGCCATGTCCAAGACGGCGGCGGGCCCGGTGGAGTGGAACGGGGATCTGTGCGTGGGCTGCCGCTACTGCGAGATCGCCTGCCCGTTCAACGTCCCGCGCTTCGAGTGGGGCACGCCGCTGCCGAAGCTGACCAAGTGCCAGCTCTGTCCGGAGCGGCGCGCGCAGGGGCTGGCGCCGGCGTGCGCGGACCGGTGCAAGATGGGCGCGCTCATCTTCGGCCCGCGTGCGGATCTGCTGGCCGAAGCCCGCCGCCGCATCACGGAGCGACCCGAAAAGTACAACCCGAAGGTGTACGGCGAGCATGACGCGGGCGGCACCTCGGTGCTGTACCTGGCCAAGGCCGGCGTTTCTTTCGCGGAAATGGGGCTGCCGGAGTTGGGCGAAGCCTCGATCCCGCAGCTGCCCGAGACCATTCAGCACACCCTGTACAAGGGCTTCGCGGCGCCGCTGGCGCTGCTCGGCGTGTTCGGCACGGTGGTGCGCCGCAACAGCCGGCTGCTGCACCAGGTCGAGCGGGAAGAAGCGGACCACGAGCACCACCATTCGGAGCCGGTGGGCGGCCGGCTGCTCACCTGGCCGTTCGCGATCCTGGCGACGTTGGCCCTGGTCGGACTCGGCACCATCGTGTACCGGTTCCTGTTCGGCCTGGGTGCCGCCACGAACCTGAACGATGGCTATCCGATGGGTCTGTGGATCGCCTTCGACGTGGTCACCGGCACCGCGCTGGCGTGCGGCGGCTACGCGGTGGCGATCCTGGTCTACCTGCTGAACCGGGGGAAGTACCACCCGCTGGTACGGGCGGCGATCGTGACCAGCGCGCTGGGCTACACGCTGGGCGGCCTGAGCGTGCTGATCGACATCGGCCGGGCATGGAACTTCTACAAGATCCCGCTCTTCTTCACGGAGTGGAACGTCAACTCGATCCTGCTCGAGGTGGCGCTCTGCATCATGCTGTACACGATGGTGCTGTGGGTGGAGCTGTCCCCGGCGCTCTTCGAGGGCTGGCAGGAGAGCCGCTACCCGGCACTGCGGCGGCTGGCCGTGGCCGCCCTGCCGCGGGTCGAGAAGGCGATGCCATACGTGATCGCGGTCGGGCTGCTGCTGCCCACCATGCACCAATCCTCGCTGGGCAGCCTGATGCTGCTGGCCGGGGCCAAGCTGCACCCGCTGTGGCACACGCCGCTGCTGCCGCTGCTGTTCCTGGTCTCCTGCGTGGGGATGGGATACGCGGCCGTGGTGCTCGAGGCGACGATCTCCTCGAAGGTGTTCCACCGCCCCTCCGAGGTCCCAATGTTGCGCGCGCTCGCCGGGCCGATCTCGGTGGTGCTGCTCACCTATGTCGTGCTGCGGCTGATCGACGTGGTCACGCGCGGCATGCTCCCGGCCGTGCTCGCGCTGGACAGTCACTCGCTGCTCTTCCTGCTCGAGATGACGCTGTTCGCGGCGCCGGCGATCGCCCTGCTGCTCGCGCGGCGGCGGGCTGGTGCGGTATTCCTGGCAACCATCGCGGTAACCGTGATTCTCGCGGGCTCGCTCTACCGCTTCTCGACGTACCTGATCTCGTTCAACCCGGGACCACAGTGGTCCTACTTCCCGTCCCTGGGCGAGTTCGCGGTGACCATTGGCCTGGTCGCGGCGGAGCTGATGGGCTACGTGGTGCTGGTAAAGAAATTCCCGATCCTGCGCGGCGCGACCACGGAGCTGGGAACGGGCGGCCAGGCCCGTCCGGCGGCTGGCGCGGGCCCGAGGAGCAGGCGGGAGCTGGAGGTCTCGACGGCGGCGGTCGCCCGGACCGGGACGGTGCTGGCCGGACTGCTGCTGGCATTGCTGGTCGGCACGGTGGCGCCGGCGTCCGCGCAGACGCGGATCAGGGTGCCGGACCGGCGCTGCCTCACGGCCGAGCTCTGCCTGGAGCAGCCCCTGCGGGCGGATGAACCGCACGGCGCGATCTGTGCCACCTGCCACGATTTCTCGGTGCAGCGGAAGCCGGCGGAAGCGGCGGCCATGTGCGCCAGCGCGGGTTGCCACGGCACGAGTACCGAGCAGTTGACGCCGTTCCACCGCGGGCTCTCGCCGGAGGTACGGGGCAACTGCATCAGCTGTCACCCGGCCCACGCTTCCCGGATCCAGGCGGCCGGCCAGAACTGCCACTTCTGCCACGATGCCGGCGGGCTGCGACCGGACGTGGATCCGGCCAGCAACGCCCACCCGCAGTGGCGCGTGAACCGGCTGGTGACTTTCCGGCACGAGCAGCACGGCGGCCTCACCTGCCTGGCGTGCCACGACAACGATGGGACCACGCACGGACTGCCGCCGCAGCTGAAGATCGAGACCTGCCGCTCCTGCCATCACACCGAGAAGGCGGGCGTGGGCTGCCTCGCGTGCCACGAACAGAAGGCGGTCGCGCGGGTGAAGCAGCAGATGACCCGCACGCTGGACATCAGGGTGGGCAAGCTCGACCGCCCGCAGCGCGTCCTCACGTTCGACCACGGGCGGCACATCCGGGCCGAGGACTGCAAGGCGTGCCACAACGGCGAGGGCAGCGCGCTCTCGGCCGCGGCCACCAACTGCGCCGGCTGCCACGAGCAGCACCAGCAGCCCACGGCCGTGTGCAGCAATTGCCACCTGCCGCCCGCGGCAGGCGCGCACGACCGCAACGCGCACCTCGGGTGCGGCGGTCAGGGCTGTCACGAGAACGCGCCGCACAACGTGCTGACCATGCCTCGCAACCGGTCGTTCTGCCTGGCCTGCCACCAGGACCGTCCGGAGCATCACCCGGGCAGCACGTGCGTGGATTGCCACCGCATGCCCCAACCCAGGGCAGCGGCCGCCAGCCAACGCTGAGCCCGCGCGAGAGCGAACGAAGGGGCCCCGACCGGCAATCCGGTCGGGGCCCCTTCGTCGTTTCAGGACCGCAGGCGCGCAGCCCGCTCAGGATTCGGAGGAATCCTCGTCGCCGCCGTCGGGGCCGGTATCGCGCGCGGTAATGCCGTACTTGCGCATGAGCGCGTGGAAATTCGGGCGCTGCATGCCCACCGCCCGGGCCGCGGCACTGACGTTCCAGTCGGCGCTGCGCAGGGCCTTCAACACGAACAGCCGTTCCAGCCGCTCGACCGCGGCGAGGCGCAGCTCCTTCTTGTACTCCACCAAGGTGGCGGCATCATCCGGCACGCCCGCCCAGGTGGCGGCGGCATTGTCGCCTTCGAGCGGGAGGGTATCGGGCCCGATACTGCGGGAGTCGGCCAGCAGGACGGCCCGTTCCATCACGTTCTCGAGCTCGCGTACGTTGCCCGGCCAGTCGTGCGCCTCGAGGACGGCCATGGCCTGGGGCGTGATGCCGTCGATCTCCTTGCCGAGCTCCTCGGCGATGCGGTGCACGAAGTGATGGGCCAGGAACGGGATTTCCTCGCGCCGCTCCCGCAGGGGCGGCAGGTTGATGGTGAAGACGCTCAGGCGGTAGAACAGGTCCTCGCGGAACTTGCCTTCCCTGACCAGCTCCTGGAGCTCGCGATTGGTGGCCGCGATCAGGCGGACGTCCACCGAAACGGTGCGGTCGGCCCCCACCGGCCGGATCTCGTGCTCCTGGATCAGCCGCAGCAGGCTGCCCTGCACCTGCGGCGAGATGGTGCTGATCTCGTCCAGGAACAGGGTCCCGCCCCGGGCCGCCTCGGCCAGCCCCTTGCGGTCGCGCACCGCCCCCGTGAAGGCGCCCCGCACGTGCCCGAACAGCTCGCTTTCCAGCAACGACTCGCTCAGGGCGGCGCAGTCCGCCACCACGAAGGGCGCATCCTTGCGCGGGCTGTTGTAGTGGATGGCGCGGGCGATCACGTCCTTGCCCGTGCCGGTTTCACCCGTGATCAGGACCGTGCTGCTGGCCGGCGCCACCTTCGCCACCAGCTGCATCACCTTCCGCATCCTGGGCGACGACACGATCACGTTGCCAATGCGGTGGCGGGTCTCCAGCTCGGAGCGCAGCTGGCGCGTCAGATTGAGCAGCTGCCGGCGCTCGAGCGCGCGCGCCGCCACGACCACCAGCTGGGGCGGACTGACCGGCTTCTCCAGGTAGTCGAAGGCACCCAGCTTGATGGCCTCGACGGCCGTCTCGATGGTGGCGTACCCGGTGACGATGATGGCTTCGGTATCGGGCGAGACGGAACGCGCTTCCCGCAGGAACTCGATGCCGCTCACTTCCGGCATTTTGATGTCCAGCAGCAGCAGATCGAACGACTCCTTGCGGATCAGCTCCAGGCCGGCGCGCGCCGACGTGGTCGTGGTGACCTGGTAGCCTTCCTCTTCCAGGACCCGCCGGATCGCCTCGCAGACGACCTGCTCGTCATCCACGGCCAGTACGCGGGGGTTGTCGGTCCAGGCGGTGGACGTGCTCATACCGGTTGCGGTGCGGGTTCTTCCAGTGCCGGGATCAGGACGGTGAACTGGGTCCAGGACATACCGTCGCTGTCCACGAGTATAGTACCACCGAAGCCCTGGATGATTCCCATGGACACGGAAAGACCCAGGCCCGAGCCCTTCCCGGGCGGCTTGGTGGTGAAGAACGGATCGAACACCCGGGTGAGGTCCGGACGCTTGATCCCGGTCCCGGTGTCACGAACCGTGATCCGGACCAGCTTCCTGACCTCGGCCGGCAGCTCCAGAGGCGGCAGGTCGCGGCGAGCGGCCAGGTCCGCAGTGACCCGCAGCTCGCCCCCGTGCGGCATCGCCTGGACGGCGTTCAGGAACAGGTTCACGAACACCTGCATGAGCTGACCGTCGTTCACGTTCACCCGCGGCAGGTTCTCCGGGATGGCGACCTGAACGGCCACCTCACTGTTTCTGACTTCCACCTTCAGCAGATCGAGCGCCTTGTCCAGGCTGCTCGAGATGCGGCTGGCGTGCTTCTCCGGCTCCTGCTGCTGCTGACGCGAAAAGTCGAGCAGCTGCCTGATGATGGCGGCGCAGCGGTTCGCCTCCCGCTCGATCATCCGCAGATCCTCGAAGGCACGGCTGTCCGGCGGCACCGTGCCACGCACCAGGTGAGTGAAGGTGATGATCGCCATGAGCGGGCTGTTCAGCTCGTGCGCGATGCCGGCCGCAACGACGCCGACCGAAGCGAGCTTCTCCGCCTGGATCACCTGCGAGCGCGCGGTCCTCAGCTCGGTCGCCTTCACCGACACTTTCTCTTCGAGCGAGCTGGCCCAGTCCTCCAGTTTCTGGTTCGAGGAGGAGAAGCCCTCGATCAACTCGTTGAAGGATGCAGCCAGGATGCCGATCTCCGGGACGGCCCCTTCCGGGACATGGAGCGAGGGCCCGCCCGCCGCGATGCGCCTGGTAGCACTCACCATCCGGTTGATCGGCCGCTGCACGCTGCGCCGCACGATCAGGAACAGGGCGGCAGCAATCAGCAGGGTGGCCGCCAGCGAGATCAGGATGGCACTCCGGCTCGCGGCCGCGGGCCGCGCCTGCGCGGGCTCCCGCGACATGCCCACGTCCAGCACGCCCAGCAGCCGCTGCTCGGAGGGCGGACCGTGGCAGCCGCCGTCCTGGCAACCGTCGCGGTTGGCAATCACGTAGATGGTGCCGAGCCGGCGCTCACCGTCCGGACTGCGGTAGATGCGGGAGCGGCGCGCCGGGGCCAGCTCGACGGCCGGGGGCGTGGTCCCGGAGTGGCACTGCACGCACGCCTCGGCTCGCGTATCGACCCGCTCGCCTTCTTCCTCCGGCCGCGACGAGAACGAGATGCGGCCATCCTTGTTGTAGATCCGGATGCTGGCGATACCCGCGTGCGTGCCCATGGCCGCGACCAGCTCGCGCAGTCCGTCCCGCTGGTTCAGGCGCATGTCCCGGTCGATGCTGAGCAGGATGGCCTGCGCGATGCTCTCGGACCCGTGGATCACTTCCGCCAGCACCTGCTCCCGCTGGGCCCGGATGAGCAGGAAGGACAACCCGGCCACGCTGAGCAGCACGAAGAACCCCGCCGTCACGGCCACCCGCGTGCTCAGCGTGAGGACCGGAAGCCCCAACCGCCGCCAGCCGGACGGACGCGCGGACCGGGTGCCCGGCTCCCCGCTCTCCGCGGGCACCGCGCTCCCCTGCACAGGTTCCGAATTGCCGGCCGGGTTGACCATTCGTGACGATGACTCCAACAGGGAGAATCCCGGGCCGAGGCTCGCACACCGGTGCGCGCGCCAGGCCGACCGACCCGGCCGGCACCGGCTGCGCACGGCAACCCGGTGCCGACGGCTGCAACGGTACGCTGGGAACGCGCCGCGCGCGAGGGCAGCCGGTTGCGAGAGGCCGGGAAGAAACCCTTACCCGGAGGCATTTCGGGGCGAGGACGGGGGCGCCCCGGTGCGGCACCACCGCCGCCGACGGGGCCCGCGACGGTCCGCGGCGCCCCTCGTGTCGAGCGCCTGCGGGCCTACTCCATGCACCCCTTGACGGTGGGCATCGGCGGCATTATCTTAGTTCTAAGTAAACGGCGGTGGCCGTTTCTTTTTGGAGCTAAAGCTCAGAACTGAGACAAATCTGGGGGGCAGAGGACATGAGCAACGCGACGCAGCAACTGGCGGGCACGAGCTGGGCGATCGACGCGGCGCACTCGAACGTCGAGTTCGCGGTGAAGCACATGATGCTGGCCACGGTCAAGGGTCGGTTCGGCAAGGTGGACGGCACGGTGGAATTCGCGGGTGATGAGCTGACGAGCGCGCGGGTGGGCGTGGTGGTGGACATCGCGAGCATTGACACGCGCGTGGAGCAGCGGGATGCGCACCTGCGCTCGCCCGATTTCTTCGATGCGGCGAGCCATCCCGAGATGCGTTTCGTGAGCCGCGACGTGATTGCCGTCGGGGCGGACAGCTACCGGGTGACCGGGGACCTGACGATCCGGGGGGTGACCCGCGAGCTGGTGCTGGAAGCGAGCTTCGAGGGCGAAGGCAGTGACCCGTGGGGCGGTAGCCGGATGGCGTTCCACGCCACGGGCAAGCTGGACCGGCGCGACTACGGGCTGACCTGGAACCAGGCGCTCGAGGCCGGAGGCGTCCTGGTAGGCGAGACCGTCAAGCTGGCCATCGACGTCGAGCTGGTGGCGAAGTAGCGGAGTTGCGGGGGCAGGCGGGGAGAGACGGCAACGGCAGCTGTCTGCCGAACTCGCACTTGTCGAGCATCACCCACACCAGGCGCACCGACAACGGCAACAGACAACCGCCGAGTACGCCGAGAACGGAAACGGATTCTGTTGTTCAACAGCAGATTCCGTACATCCGTTCGCGGCGTACTCGGCGGTTGAGGCCGTTGTACTCAGTTGTCGGCCGGCGGAGTCTCCGCCGACTCTTCTTCACCGTCCATGCCGGCCCAGGAATCCATGCGGTCGGTGACGGCGCGGTAGATGGTGCCGGGGGGATACTCGCCGTACTCATCCTCCTCGCCGGCCGACAGGCCCGTGAGGATGGGCCAGCCGTCCTCGAAAGCATCGATGGCCCAGACGTGGAACCGGCCGGCGGCGACGGCGTCGCGCACTTCATCGCGCAGGACCAGGTTGGCCAGGTTGCGGCGGGGGAGGATCACGCCCTGCTCGCCGGTGAGGCCGACACGCTGACAGGCGGCGAAGAAGCCTTCGATCTTCTCGGTCACGCCTCCGACGGGCAGGATGGTGCCGACCTGGTTGACCGCCCCGGTCACGGCGATGCCCTGGCGGATGGGGACGTCGGAGACGGCGGAGAGGAGCGCGAAGAGCTCGGCCGCGGAGGCGCTGTCGCCCTCGATCTCCTCGTAGACCTGATCGAAGGAGATGGTGGCGGAGAGCGCGAGCGGGCGGTTGCGGGCGAAGCGGCGGGCCACGTAGCCCGAGAGGAGGAGGAAGCCCTTGGTGTGGATGGGGCCGCTCATCGCGACTTCGCGTTCCAGGTTACTGAGTCCGCCCTGCCCGACGAAGGCGGTGGCCATCACCTTCATGGGCCGGCCGAAGGCCTCGTCGCCCACGGTGATGACCGCGATCCCGTAGAGCTGACCCGCGGCCTCACCGCTGGGGGCGAACGCGAGGATGCGGCGCTCGATCAGCTCGAGCAGGGCCCGGTGCGGCCGGCGCTCGCGCGTGTCCCGCTCCAGCAGGGCGTGCTGCACGTCGGCGACGGTGACCTGGCCGCGGCCCTGGGTCAGGGACCAGTGGCTGGATTCCCGGACCAGATCGGCGATGAGTCCGAAGCGGGTAGTCAGCTTGTTCTGGTCGGCGGCGATGCGGGAGCCCTCCTCGATGATGCAGGCGACGGCCGCGGCGTCGAAGGGCGGTGCGCCTTCGCGGGGTGCGGCGCTGGCCACGAACGCGGCGTAGGCGCGCTCGGTCTCGGGCGTGCGCTCCACGTCGGGCCGGAAGTCCGCCTTCACCTTGAACAGCTCGCGGAACTCGTCGTCGGCGGCGCGCAGCAGGTAGAACGTGCCCGGCTCGCCGACCAGGATGACCTTGAGCGCGGCCGGGATGGGCTCGGGATCGAGCATGTCGGTCACCACCAGCCCCATCTCGCCGGAAGGTTCCACCGGCTTGACCTCGCGGGTGCGCAGCACGCGCTTGAGCGCGGACCAGGCAAGCGGGCGGGTGAGCAGATCTTCCGCATCGAGGACCAGGTAGCCGCCGTTGGCGCGGTGCAGGCCGCCAGCGGTGATGCCGGTGAAGTCCGTGACCACGGCGCCGAATTGCATCTGCCGGGCGACGTGGCCGACCAGCGCGGCGTACGTGGGATGGCGCTCCTCGATCACGGGCGCGCCTCCGGCCGGGGCGTTGCGGACGATGACGTTGACCGCGTAGCGCTTGAAGAAGTCCTCCTGGGGGAGGAGCGGTGCGGGCTGCTTTTCCCGCTCGGTCGTCGCGAACTGCTCCTGGTGTTCCTCGATGTCGTGCGCGAGCGCCTCCAGGTGCGCGAGCACGCGCCGCTCGCCGGCATACTTGGCGTGCAGTGGCGCCAGCTGCAGCTGGACCGTCCGGGCGGTCGCGTCGCGGTTGATCTCGGCCACCGCCGCGCGCGCTTCCCGCTGCAGGTCGTGCATGCGCCGGTTGATGGTGAGCATGCGGTTGCGGGCCTCGCGCACCTGCGCGTCGATCGCTTCGCGCACCTCCTCCGGCAGGGCCAGATACGTCTCGGGCTTGAGCGGCTGGCCCTCGTGGGCCGGGATCAGGCCGTAGTCGTTCTCGGTCTCGCGCAGCACCACGCTGCCGTTGTCCTTCAGCTCGGCGCGGAATTCGTCGAGCAGCTCGCCCGCCTGCCGCTCGCGCGCTTCCGCCGCGGCGGTGCGGCGCCCGACAGCCTCGTCCGCCTCGAGGGCCGGCGGTACCAGCCGGCGCAGGTCTTCGATGGCCAGGGCCACGTCCCGCGCCAGCGCGTCGCCGCGCCCCGCGGCCACCGCCACCGCCCGCGGGCGGCGGGAGTCCGTGAAGCTCTGCACGTAGCACCAGTCCGGCGGCGGCGCCTGCTGGCCGGCCCGCCGGTGCAGCGCCTCCAGCACGAAGCTGCGCCGGCCTGACCCGGATTCGCCCAGCACGAAGATGTTGTAGCCGCCGCCGCGCATGGTCACGCCGAACTCGAGCGCGGCCATGCCTTCCGCCTGGCCGATCGCGCCGACCAGCGGCGGCAGCTCCGCGGTGGTGGCGAAGCCCAGCGTCCCCGGATCGGTCCGCCGGTACAGCTGCTCCGGCCGCAGTGCCAGCTCATCCGCCATTGCTGCCCCCTGTCTTGAGGTGCCAATGCGGCAACGTACCGGTGCTGCCGGCGGCTTCCTACGGAGCCGCGCGCGCGCGGGAGCGGGCTGGTCACAATGCGGTCGAGGCGGACTCCGGCGGTCA
>VEPF01000212.1 GCA_012027055.1 Gemmatimonadota bacterium
TGCGCCGGCGCGCCCGCCTGAGGGCGAGGAGTTCACCAGGTGCGGGTGACGAGCAGGCCCGCGCCGGGCACAGGGCGGCTGCCCGCGGCCAGACCGAGCGAGACGCCCGGGCCGAGAGTCAGGTCGAAGGGCAGATCGATCTCGGCCGACAACTCGGCCGTCCAGGTGTTGGCTCCGGCCAGGCGCTGCACCAGCACATCCGCGTACGCGGCGAAGGCATTGCCGACGGGTGCCTTCCAACCCGCGATCGCACCGACCTCCGCACCGTCGAGCGTCAGTCCCCGGTGGGTCTCGAGGTAACCGTTGAGATAGAGCGCACCCGCTCCTGCATCCCAGACGAGAACACCGGTCAGGATGCCGTCCACCTGGAGAGAATCCGCGAACGGCACCTGCAGGCTCGCCACGGTCGCCACAGTCGGAGCCGCGCCGTGCGCGACCGACCACCGCTGCTGCCACTGGGCCGTGGCGGACTGCTCGAAGTCCACCGCGCCCTCGCCGGCGTTTATGGTCGGCCCGATCAGGGAGAACAGGGCGTTGCGCAGGAACCGGCTCCGTCCGGGCGTGAGGCTGACCGACAGCTGCAGCCGGGCGGCCGCGCCCCGCTGCATCGTCGCCAGCACGCTCGCTTCGGGCTGGCCGGGGTTGACCGGCTGGCCATCGGTTATCGAGTTGAACGCGCCCACGCCCTGCCGGGCCGTGACCTCATCCGCGATCGAGTCCTGCTCCTGGGCATGCACCGGCGCAGGCACCGCGCCCGCGAAGCAGAAGGCCAGCACGCCCGCGCAGACCGAAACGCCGCGCCCGAGGACGTGATGGTGCATTCATACCCTCCAGTTGATGGCCGCCGCATCCGTTGGTCAGCGGCGAGTGGTGATCTCCAGCACGCCGTTGGCGCCTGCCCGCGTGAGCACATCGGCGTGACCCTCCGCATCAGGCCTGGAAAGCGGCCCGGGTAGCGCCGGCTCCGCCCCGGCCTCGGTACGGCCGCAGGCACCGACCAGCGCGGCCGCGACGAGGAGCGCGGACACAATGCACAGCCTGGCTGTGGCGCCGATCGGGGATATGCGTGCCTCGCAGCGTGAGGCCGGCCGGGCACGGACGGCACCTGAGAAATACCGAACCGGCTAGAAGGCGGACAGGTGATGCAGGCGGCGAGGGCCCGCCCCGTCAGTCGATACGGGTGGTGATCAGCACCACGCCGTGACCCCCGCGGGAGCCGTACAGAGCGGTCCCCTCCTTGAGCACTTCGATCCGATCGACGTCACGCGGGTTGAGCGACCACACCCACTGTGGATCCGTCAGCGGTACGTTGTCGACCACGACGCGCGGGTCACGCAGACCCCGCACAATGATCGTCGGCCGGCCCCCCAGAGGCAGTACCTGTACCCCGGGGAAACGGCCATCGAGCAGATCCTCCATCCTCTGGGCGTTGATCTGGTCGATCTGCGCACGCGTGAGCACATCCGCATCCGCGGACGCCCTCTCGTTCTGCGGCGGCGCCGGCTGCGCGGCCGGCGGCGGGTATACGCTGCACGCGGTCAAGGCAGCCACCGCCAGCAGGGCCGCCGACGGTCTCAGCAGGCGGGCAATTCCAGCGGACCACATGGTCTCCTCACTCCGTCTTCGGCATGCACTGCCGGAAGCCGCTCTCCCGGCGATCCGGGACATGCCGGTGTAGCCAGTACACGAGTGGTAATACTGCCCTGCAGATATGAAATGTTCCGGGGCCATTCTATGGCAGGACGCGCCGACCGGCGGGAGAACATGCCGGCCGGTGGCGGGGGGGAAACGGGGGCTGCGGCCGCTCAGCGGCGGCGGGTGTTGATCACGAGCACGCCGCCGATGCCGTCCATGCCGTACACGGCCGTAGCGGACTCGCGGAGGACGCGGATCTCCTCGATGTCGTTCGGGTTGAGCTGCCAGAGCGAGTTGAGGCTGAGGCCGGGCATACCGTCCAGCACGATGAGCGGATCGCGGTCGGTGCGGATGCGCAGGACCGTGGCGCCCGTGGAATCGCGGCTGACGCGCAGGCCGGTGAAGCGGCCGATCAGCAACTGCTCCATGCTGCTGGCATTGATGCGCTCGATCTGGGCGCGGGTCAGCACTGCGCTCCGC
The DNA here is from genome assembly GCA_012027055.1 of Gemmatimonadota bacterium. Lineage (GTDB taxonomy): Bacteria > Gemmatimonadota > Gemmatimonadetes > Longimicrobiales > RSA9 > VEPF01. Next base: position 2,116 of record VEPF01000212.1, read on the forward strand.
TCTTCCGAGCGCGCCAGGCCGCCGGGCGGGGCGCCCTGGCCACCTGGCTGGTTGCCGCCGCAGGCGGACAGTCCGAGCAGGACGGTCAGGAGCAGGGCGCGGGGAGAGAGGACCTGCGCGGAGCGGATCGCTGACATAGGTGCCTCGGAGTGGCAGTTCGGGTGCAGTCGCAGTGCGGACCGCAGCTGATTGATAGCCAGTTCCGCAGACGCCGAACAGCCTGCGGGAGCGCGCGATACCGCGGGGCGCCGGCGGGGCCGGGAGCGCATCCCGCCCTCCGTTCTGCAGGGCAAAGTCCGCGGCCAGATAACCGTTGCGGCGCCTCGCGGGCGATGGCATCGTTGTTTCGGATTCTGTTCGGACCCCCTGCGTACCGCGCCGGGGGTCCGACTGCGCTCGAGGAGGGCAGGTGGTCAGCAGGGAAGCGCTCGAGCGGCTGGTGCTGTCGGCACTCCTGCAGGGGAGCACGGCGCCGCTGGCGGTGGCGGACGGGGTGCAGCCCCAGGACTTCGCGGCCGGCCCGTTGCGGGCGATAGCGGACGCGGTCTACGGGCTGCTGAACGCCGGCTGGCGCGACCGGGACCGGGTGGCCGCGGTGGCCGCGCAACTGGCGCAGCAGGGCCGGCTGGAAGAGGTGGGGGGTGTCGCCGAGCTGGCCGTGCTCGCAGCCGGGACAGCGCCGGACGAGGCCGTGGAGCGGGCCTCTGCCGAGCTGATCCGGCGCACCGACCTGGAGCGCCTGGCGGACGCCGCGGGGTGCATCGCCGTGGCCGCGCTGGCGGGGGACAATCCGGAGAAGGCGTGGCTGGCGTCGGAGCGGGCGTTGTTCGAGGCGATTCCCCGCAGCGCGCGCTGGGAGGGGCCGCGGCGGGCGAAGGTGCTCGCCTACCCGGCGTTCGCGAAGATCGAATGGGGGCAGGCCCGCCTGCGCGGTGAGCACCCGATCGGTCCCACGTTGTTCCCCTTCGGGATTCGGTCGCTGGACGAGCGCTGCGAGGGTCTGGCGGGCGAGGAGCTGACGCTGGTGCTCGCGCCGCGCGGCTGGGCGAGGGCGATCGTGCACCAGGCGGCCCTGGCCGCCGCGAGCATCGCCCGGCGGCGGGTGATCGTGGCGGGGGATGAGCCGCCGACCGAGTTCGTGAGCCGCGCCCTCGCCTGGCTGGGCGGCACCGCCGCTCCCGTGCGGGCCCGCGGGGAGCTGAAGGCAGGCGCGCTGGACCGGCTGGTCGATGGCGCGAGCGTCAACAAGGCCCCGCCTGGCTGGGCGGCACCGCCGATCACGTGCGGGCCCGCGGGGAGCTGAAGGCGGGCGCGCTGGACCGGCTGGTCGATGGCGCGCGCATCTTCAAGGACCTGCCGCTCGAGTACGTGACGCCGCCGGTGGCCGCGCAGATCGGGAGCGCCTGGCGCGCGCGGGTGGATGTGCGGGAGCCGCGCCTGCTGGTGATCACCGAGGTGCGGGGGCTGGGGCGGGGCTACCGGAATGCGCTGCTGCGGATGCGGCAGCTGTGCCGCGCGGATGGCAGCAGGCTGCTGGTGGCGCTGGAAACCGATCGCGATGCGGCCGCGCTGGATCCCTTCTTCCCGGACGCGCGCTCGCGCCGCGTGGCGGAACTGGCCACGCGCATCGTGCGGTTCCGGCCCGGACCGCGGCGCGCCGGAACGCTGCGCGTGCTGGACCGGAAGCTGGGCATCGAATTCCGGGTGCGCGTGGGGCTGTCGGGGCCGGAGCTACGGATCGTCGAGCGGAGCGCGCGCGGGGGCAGCAGCCGGGCGTGAGCCGGGCGCGGGGGAACGAACCGGCGGGAACGCGGCAGAGTTCGGGCGCGCCGCCTAAACCGGGTCGTGCCGGGCCAGCTCGTGAAGCTCCGCCACCAGGGCGGCCAGGTCGCGCAGCACGGGCGTGTCGTGCTCCAGGTGGATGGCCTTCACCAGCTCCGCGTAGTACCAGAGCGTGCCCTCGCGCTTGCCCTCGAAGCGCGTCCACACGTCCGGCCCGTGCGTCTTCAGGTCACGCACGATGGCGGAAGCGTTGTGCAGCTTGTCGGCACAGGCCACGAGCAGCACGGCGGGATCGCGCTCCCTGCCGAGGTGACTCAGGTAGCGCTGCTTGCGTTCCTTCCAGGGCGGCTTGGGCTCACCCTCCGAGTCCGTGAGCGCTTCCACGATGTCCAGCACGCGCTCCCCGAAGCGGCTGCGGATGGCGGAGCGCAGCATGGGCACGTCCTCGCGGCGCGCGTCCTCCAGGCAGTCGTGGAGCAGCGCGGCCACGGCCTGCTCCTCGGTGCCGCCCGCCTCGAGCACGATGCCGGTGACCTGCAGCAGGTGGGCCATGTAGGGGATCTCGGTCCCCTTCCTCGCCTGCAGCCGGTGGCGCGAGAGCGCGAAGCGGACCGCCTCCTCGAAGGGCAGGTCCAGCACGGGTCGGGCGAGCTTCTTCTGCGGCAAGTGGGCCTCCTGGTGACGCCGGGGAGGGCGATTCCGGGGATCACGGCGCGGCCCCGGCGGCCGCGGCATCATACCCGCGCGCGGACGACCGGTGCAAGCGGCGGGCGCGGTAGCGCGCGGCGTGCCCCACCGCGTAGACTGCCCGCCGGACATGGCCCGGCTCAGCACCGGGCTGACACTCGAGCGGCGACAAGCGCGAGGCTCGCAATGGACCGGCGTTCCTTCATCACTACCCTCACCGCAGCCGCGGCCCCGCTGGCCTTCGGCCGTCCGCGGCCACTCCCGGCCGCGCGCGGCGCGCCGCGCATCACGGGGCTCTCCTTCACCCCGATCGAGGGGCGGTTCCACAAGTTCGTCGCCATGAACTCGTATGATACCCGCCCCAAGGGTCACACCTACGAGAACACGCTGGTACGGATCGCCACGGACCAGGGGGTGGAGGGCGTCGGCGTGATGGAGTACGCGGCGCCGAACGACGCGTTCCTGGCGGCGGTGCAGGTGCTGGTGGGGGCGGACCCGCTGTCGGTCTACACCCTGCAGGATGGGCGGATCACCGGGCGCGCGGACGCGTTCGCGCCGCTGCTGGCGCGCTACCAGCACCTGGACGGGCCGCTCTTCGACCTGGTGGGCAAGCTCACCGCGCGGCCCGCGTGGCAGCTGCTGGGCAGCGCGCAGCGGGACACGGTGGAAGCGTACGACGGCACGCTCTACTTCAGCGATGTCTGGTTCCAGGACCGCGGCGTGCGCGCGGTAGTGGAAGAGGCCGAGGAAGCGGTGCGCATGGGCTACCCCGCCCTCAAGCTGAAGACCGGCCGCGGCTGGCGCTGGCTGGAGAAGGAAGCGGGCCTGCGCCGCGACATCGAAGTGGTGCAGGCGGTGCGCCGCGCGATCGGCCCCGGGGTGCGGATCCAGGTGGACCCGAACAACGGCTACCGGAACGACGTCGAGGATGCCTGGCGATTCCTCGAGGCCACGCAGGCGGATGACATCCACATGCTCGAGGAGCCGTTCCCGGAAGCTGTCGCGCGCTACACCGCCCTGCGGCAGCGCATGGCGGCGGCGGGCTTGAAAACGCAGCTCGCCGATGGCGAGAACATGACCGGCGTCGCGCCGTTCCGGCCGTACCTGGACGGCACGCGGCTGATCGACGTGCTGCAGCTCGACATCCGGCGGGGCGGCTTCCTGGATGCCGTCGAGCTGGCACGGCTGGGGGCACCGCTCGGGGCGGTGCTGATCTCCCACAACTGGGGCTCGCAGGTCGGGCTCTTCATGGCGCTGCACGTGGCCAAGGCCGTGGCGAACGTGCCCGCCGCCGAAGATGACCGGTCCACGTGCGACGTCATCGTGGCCCACGGTTACGAGTACCACGACGGACGCTACCGCGTGAGCGACGAGCCCGGCCTCGGGCTCGAGGTGGACCGCCAGGTCTACGACCGGAAGTACGCCACCGCCGCCCGGGTGGTGGGGACGATGTCATAGGACGAGGCGCGGCACGCGCACGCGACCGGCGCGCGCCGGCCCGCTGGCCCGATACCCGGAGACCATGCCAGATTGCGCGCAGTGAACCCTGTGAGGAGGCATGCCATGCACAGTGACGGACATTCCCGGCGCCAGTTCCTGAAACACGGCCTGTACGGCGGTGCGGCCCTGCTGGCCGCGCCCTCCCTGGCATCGGCCGGCTGCGGCGAGGCGGGCCTGTCCGTGACGCCCCGCCGGACGGGCGCGGCGGCGGCCCGGGTGGCCCTGACGGCCGGCAACGACCGTGCGGACATGACCTTCCGGGCGCTGCGGGAATTCCGGACGGAGATCGCGGCGGCAATCGGCAACAAGACCGTCGTCATCAAGCCGAACAACGTCTCCACCTCCATCCCCCTGTGCGCAACCCACGCGGACAACCTGACCGGGATCCTGGAGTTCCTGAAGTCCATCGGGAAGGACGGGAACGTGATGATCGCGGAGTCGTGCGCCGGGGGCTCCACGCTGGTCGGCTACGACAATTACGGCTACGGCCCGGTCGCGGCGAAGTATGGCGCCCGCCTGGTGGACCTGGACCAGATGGAATCCGAGGTGGTGGGCTGCCTGGACGAGCGGGACATGCGCCCGCACCCCACGCGCGTCTCCAGCCTGCTGATGGACCCGAACATCTACCTGATCTCCGCCACCAAGCCCAAGACGCACGACACCGTGGTGGCCACGCTCTCGCTCAAGAACATCGTCATGGCCGCGCCCATCAAGCCGGGCGGCCGCTCCGAGAAGCGGCTGGTCCACGGCGGCGGCGTGTGGGCCATCAACTACAACCTCGCCAACCTGGCGCCGCGCCTGCACCCGGACCTGGCCGTGATCGACGGCTACGAGGGCATGGAGGGCAACGGTCCGGTGCGGGGCACCAAGGTCGACCACCGGATCTGCGTGGTCAGCCCCGACTGGCTGGCGGCCGACCGCGTCGCCATCGAGCTCATGGGGATCGACTTCGCCACCGTGGGCTACCTCAACTACTGCGTGCAGTACGGCGGCATGGGCGAGGCGGACCTTGCCAACATCGAGATCCTCGGCCCGGCCCTGGCCGAGCACACCATCAAGTACAAACTGTCCGACAGCTCCGGCACGCAGCAGCTCTGGCGGCAGCCGATCCGCGGACAGACGGTCGGGGAACCATGAGAAGACTCCTTCTGGCAGTTGTGCTCCTGGGCGCCGCGGCCGCGAGCGCCACGGCCCAGCAGGCCACCATCAGCGTCGACATCGCGCGGACGATCGGGGACATCGACCGCAACCTCTACGGCGTCTTCATGGAGCCCATCCGCAACTCCATGGACGGCATGCTGTACGACCCCGGGCACCCGCTGGCCAACCAGGACGGGTTCCGCACGGACTACATCGATGCGGCGAAGGAACTGCAGCTGACCAACATGCGCTGGCCGGGCGGCAACTACACGGCGTCCTACCACTGGCAGGACGGCATCGGGCCGAAGGACCAGCGGCCGGTGCGGCGGGAGCTGGCCTGGAACGTGCTCGACCGCAACCGGGTCGGCACCGATGAATGGCTGGCGCTGGCCAGCGCCATGCGGGTGGACAACTCGATCTGCATCAACGGCGGCACCGGCACGATCGAGGAAGCGCGCGCGTGGATCGAGTACGTGAACTCGCCCGCCGGCTCGTACTGGGCCGACCAGCGCGTGAAGAACGGTCACCCCGAGCCGTACCAGGTGAAGTACTGGCACCTGGGGAACGAGGTGGACGGGGAGCCGTGGCAGGCGGTCGCGTCGACTTCCCAGGAGTACGTGCGGTTCGCGAAGAACGCCGCGAACATCATGCAGTTCGTGAACCGCGGCTGTCAGACCTGCGCCCAGCCCACCTTCATCGTGATGGGCTCCTCCTGGATCATCCACAACGGCGTCCCCACGGACTGGGCACAGTGGAACTGGGACGTGATCGACGGGCTGATCGCGCAGCGCAACGTGGAGTACATCGCGCTGCACCGGTACTGGGGCAGCGATCTGACGCCGACCATCAGAGGCGACCGCTCGCCCGAGGTGTTCCTGGGCGACTGGGCCATGCACCTGGACGAGTACATCACCACCACCGCCAACCAGATCCAGATCGCCAAGGTCAAGCACGGGCTCCGCGACAAGCCGTTCCACATCGCCTTCACGGAGTGGTCGCCCGGGGGCAACAACCAGCTCGCGGTGCTGGCCGGCGCGCTCCACTTCAACACCTTCCTGCGGCACGCGGACGTGGTGAAGCGCTCGAACTACACCATGTTCACCAGCCTGCTGGCGCGGGACCGGGACGGCACCACCTACCGGAACCCGTTCTTCTACATGTTCAAGGCGTACTCCACCAACGTCGCCGGCAAGGCGCTGGATGTGCACGTGCAGAGCGGCACGTTCGACGGCAAGCTCTACAAGAGCATCCCCTACCTGGACGTGTCCGCCTCCTGGGCGGAAGCGGGGAAGACGCTGGTGCTCAACGTGGTGAACCGGCACATGAGCGAGGCGGTGGCCACGGACATCAGCAGCGCCACCGGCAACTTCGCGGGGGATGCGGCGGTGAGCGTGATCAACGCGGACGACGTCAACGCGGCCTACACCGCCGCCAACCGGGCGAGCTACGCGCCCGCGACGTCAACCGTCCGCGCTGCCGGCAAGTCGTTCCGGTACGCGTTCGCGCCGCACTCGTTCACGCAGATCAAGGTGCGGGTGGAGTAGCGGCCGCGCCGGGCTCGGTCCAGTTCCGCACGAACTCGCACTGCTCCAGCGTCTGCGGCGACTCGCAGTAGTGCGCGGCCAGGCCCGCCACCTCGGCGAGCGCGGCCGCGCCGCTCATCCCGTGACGGACCAGGAAGCAGCCGATCACGGTGCCCGTGCGGCCGGCGCCGCCCCAGCAGTGCACGTACGGCCGCTCGCCGCGCGCGAGCGCGTCATCGATCGCGTCCAGGATGCGCGCCATGTGCGCCGGCGAGGGCACGTCCATGTCCGTGATGCCCAGGCGCACGTGGCGCACCGCGAGGCCGCGCGCGGCCGCCTGCTGCGTCAGCTCGCCATCGTATCGGTCGAGCAGGTCTTCCGGAGTGGTGAGATCGATGAAGCAGGTGATCCCGGCATCCAGCACCGTGGCGAGCTTGGCGGCGGCGCGGGCAGAATCGTAGCTGAACGGGTACTCGCCGGCGGCCAGCCCGTGGTCGGGCAGCACGTAGCTGGAACGCAGGGGAGCCGAACCGGGCATGCGTCAGCGCACCGCCACCGCTGCCTACCGGGCCCGCCGGCCGCCCAGGATGATCGACATCCCGAGCGCCGCCAGCTTCGACTTGTTCTTGGTGGACGTCTCGATGTTCGTGTCGCACTCGTACAGGCCGTACGAGCCGTAGTCCTTGATCAGCTTGCCGACATCGTTGCACGTCATCGACAGGTCGCCCGGCAGCCAGCGGTAGTCCGCGTTCAGGACGATGCGGTTGAGCAGCGCGAGGCGCGCACCGACGCCGTACCCGTACGTGAACTCCGAGTAGCTCTTGGCGCCGTTGTCCCAGTCGGCGAACGCGTTGCTCACCTCGAACGTCTCCTTGCGCATGGCCATGCCCAGCAAACCGTACAGGCTGAGCGTGTTCGGCACCGGGAACCAGTGCAGCGACAGGTCCATGTTGCCCAGCGTGTCGCTCGGCGAGTCGTAGCGCGTGCTGGTGCTGTCGAACTGCACCGGACCGTCGAACTTCGGGATCGCGAACGGCTCGACAGCGTGTAGCTCGGCGAGTCGTAGAGCGTGCTGGTGCTGTCGAACTGCACCGGACCGTCGTACTTCGGGATCGCGAACGGCTCGAACTCGTGTCCGAACCCGAACAGGTCGATGCCCAACCCGGCCTTCGGAAAATTCACCATGAAGCCGATGCGCGGACCGTACCCCGCGCCACTCTGCCCGAGCGTGATCTCCTCGTACCCGGACGGCTTCCGCCAGATCGGGTTCGAGAGACTGAAGTACCCGGCACCCACCGAGAAGGCCGTACTGACCTGAGCCGCCGCCGGGGCCGCTACTGCGAGAAACAGGGGGATGCAAAGATCCGCTCCGGTCGTGCGCATGGCCTGCTCCGGCTGAGGTGCTTCTTGGG
>VEPF01000297.1 GCA_012027055.1 Gemmatimonadota bacterium
CGACCGGGCGTGCTGGCGCACGCTGGCCAGCCGGGCGAAGCGCGCTTCCCGCTGGTGCTCGTGCTGGAGAACCGCGGAGGCCGGGTCGCGCGGCCGATCGCGGTCGACCTGAGTGTGCCGGCCGCCTTTCGCATCTCCTCGAGCCGGGGCCCGCTCGCGCGCGCGGCGGTGCCGGGCGATCCCCTGGTGCGCTATCACCTGCCGGTGCCGGAGCGGGAGGTGGCACCGGATGCGCCCGCGCAGCCGCTGGTACCGGGCGACACGTTGTGGCTGGAAGCGCCGCTGCCGGACTATCACTGCGTGGTCCAGGCGGATTCCGTGCCGGAGTTCGTGCCGGCACCGGCCGTGTCGGCAGCGGCACTGGCGGACGTGCCGGTCTATTACTCGTTCGCGGACGCGGCGTACCGCGGGCGGGATGCCGGCCTGCTCGAGGTGCGGCTGGACTCGGCCGCCCTGGGCAGCCGGCCGGCGCCGCTGCCGCCCGGCTACCCGACGCAGGTGCGCGAGCCCGAAGTGCCGCGGCCGGAGCTGGGGCTGCTCCGGGGCATGGGCACGCGGCGGGCCGAATGCGGCGATCCGCAGCAGCCGCTGGAGCTCTTCACCGTCACCTGGGAAACGGCCGGAGGCGGCCGCTTCCTGGTGGTATACGTGAACGGGGCGCCGCGCAAGCAGTTGTTCGATCTCGACCGGGACAGCATCATCGAACTGGAGCTGTCGGATCCGGATGCGGACGGGCGCTTCGAGACTCGCCGCGAAGCCCGCTACGCGATCCCGCCGTTCCTGCTGCCGGAGCGGCCGCCGGTGCTGGCGGCGGCCGATTCGCTGGCGGCCGGCCCGGGCTGGGAGGTGCTGTTCGCGGACACGGCCCGCGGCCCGTTCCGCTTCGCGCCCGATTCGATGTCGCCGGCCTCGTTGCGGCCGGTGCGAACCGCGGTGGACAGCGCCTGGGTATCCCGGTTCAACGATGTGAGTGCGGGCCCGTATCGCTTCGCGCCGGACTCGGTATCGCCACCCGCGCTCCGGCTGCCGGGGGCAACGGCCGATACCGCGTGGGTGCGCCGGTTCGACGACGTGGCGGCGGGGCCGTTCCGGTTCAGCACCGAGCCGCCGCCCCTGCGGACCATGCCGCAGCCCGCGCCCGGTCCGCGTGCGCCGCTGCCGCCGGGCACGCCGGTGCCCGATCGGCGGGGACCGGGCGACGGCCGGTGAGGCATGGATGGCAACTGGAGTGGCCCGGTCGGAGGGCCGAAACGCAGAGGAGGATGCAACGGCATGAAGGATGAGCAGCGACGCCACCTGGAGCAGCGGCTCCTGCAGGAGCGTGCCCGCACGACCCGGGCGCTGGAGCGGCTGGACGAGGCGGCCACCAGCTCGACGGTGGAGGATGGAGACCTGACGTCGTATCCGCTGCACCTGGCGGACCAGGGGACGGATGTCCAGGAGCAGGAGAAGAGCCTGATGCTGCTGGGCAAGGAAGGCGCCCGCCTCACGGGGATCGACGGGGCGCTCCGGCGGCTGTACAAGCAGCCGGAACGGTACGGCATCTGCGACGAGTGCGAGCGCGAGATCCCGTTCGAGCGGCTGGACGTGGTTCCGTGGGTGACCAGCTGCCTGTCGTGCCAGCAGGCACAGGAGCACGAGCGCTGACATGGCCGCGGACGTCCGCTTCCAGCCCACTCCCAACCCGAACGCCGGGAAGTTCAGCGTGGGCCGGGCGGTCGTCGAGGGGAAGGCTTCCCGCTCCTGGTACTCCGCTGCCCAGGCTGCGAGCGACCCGCTCGCGGCAGAGCTGTTCGCCGTGGACGGCGTGGCGAGCCTGTTCATGGTCGAGGATTTCGTGACCGTCACCAAACGGCCGGACGCGCAATGGCCGCAGCTCGCGCCGCGCGTCATCGCCGCGCTGCAGCGCGCGCTGGGCTGAATGCACGGCTCCGGCCGCCCGCCGCTGCTGGCCCTGCTCCTGGTCATGCTCGCGGGCGGAGCATGTTCCCTCGCCGCGCAGTGCCTGCCCAGCACCATTCCGCCCGAAGAAGCGCCCGCGTGCAAAGAGCACTACCCGACCTGGGCCGGCGAGCTGGCCGCGTTCGGCGCCAACGCCGTACTCGGCGCCATCAGCGGCGGCATCATGCAGGAGCTGAAGGGCGGCTCCTTCCGGCAGGGATTCACGCGCGGCTTCGCGGGCGGGTCGGTCATCTACCTGGGCAAGCGGCTGGCAGTGGAGCGGTTCGAAGCCGCGGGCCTGGTGGGCCGGCAGGTGGCCGCTGTAGGCGGCTCGATGGTGCGCAACGCCGGCGAGGGCGCGGGTGTGCTGGAGAAGCTGTACCTGCCCGTGGGGGTGGGACGCCTGGAGGTGCGGCCGCGCGCGGGGAAGCTGCAGTTCACTCCCGACCTGACCGCCATCGGCTGGACCGTCTGGGCAATGACCCAGGCGGAGCTCACCATCGACCGCGCCGCCTCGCTTTCGGCCGGCGCGCTGGTATTCCGCACCGACAACCAGGTGCTGCGGCAGCATGGCGACACCCTGACCTCGTCCGGGATCACCAATTCCGGCGTGATCTACATCGTCGGGATCCCGGCGCTCGGACCGGTGGTGGCGCGCAAGCAGCTGGCGCACGAGCGGGTCCACGTACTGCAACAGGACCAGCTATTCCTGACGGTCACGGACCCGGTGGAGGAGCTGCTGCTGCGCCAGCTGCCGTTCGCGGGCCGCTACGCCACGCGCGTGGACGTCAACCTGTCCACGGAGTTGCTGCGACGTCTCGCCCGCTGGTTCCCGAAGCACCTGGAGCGGCCGTGGGAAACCGAGGCCATCTTCTTCTCGCGCTGAGCGCCGCGTTGCTGGCGGGCGGCTGCATCGACTTCGTCGATCCCCGCCTGCCCAACTCCGGCGCGCCCGCGCTGCTGCAGCTGTCCGTCAGCCTGCAGGAGTCCGGCGTGCTGATGGTGAGCGGGCAGCTGCAGCCGGGCCGCGATTCCTCCGGCGTGACCCGCGTGCCGCGCGACTCTGCGCTCTACATCGGCGGGCAGGTGATCGAAGCGGACACGGTGCTGGCGCGCAACACGCTCCGCTTCGACGCGACCGTGGTGGTATCGCGCGCGGTGCTGGCGGGCCCGATCGCGATGGCTGCGCCCGCCATCACCGGGATCCAGACGACGGCGCCGTTCCTGGTGTGGTACGGGCTGGTGAAGGTGGGCGGCGACACGGTGATCGTGGAACGGGGCGGGGACGCGACCCTGCGGGTCAACGCCCGGCTCGGGCAGGCCATGCCCGCCGTGCAGGTGCGCCAGTGGTACCTGGACCTGTCCGGTCCGGCCGGTACCATTCGCGTGAGCGGCAGCGGCTTCCCGCCGGACAGCATGCGCGTCCCGCCGCAGTGGCTGCCCGGTACGGCGCCCGCGCCGCTCCTGGCCTCGCTGCTCTGCTACCAGTCGGCGCAGACCCGGGACCCGCCCGGCGACTACATCGGCAACATCGCCATGGATGCCCGCACGCAATGGGTGGTGCGCCTGCGATGAGCGCCGCCGCTCCGGTCGGGCTGGCGGAGCGCGCGGCCGAGCGCCGGGCGCGCGTGCGCGCGCTGCTCGGGCCGCGCGGCGTGGTGCTGCTGGGCGCCGCCCCGCCGCCGCGGGCCGGCGCCGACACCGAGCTGCGCTACCTGGCGGACTCCGAGCTCTTCTACCTGAGCGGCTGCCAGGAACCGCAGAGCGTGCTGGTGCTGAGCGGCAGCAGCGAGCAGCCCGCGTGCACCCTGTTCGTGCGCGGGCGCGATCCGGCGGAGGAGCTGTGGACCGGGCCGCGTCCGAGCGTGGCGGAGGCGCGCGCGGCCTACGGCGCGGACGTCGCCTATCCCGGCAGCGAGCTGGCCGCCCGGCTGCCCGCGCTGCTCGAGCCGGCCGACCAGCTGTACTACCGGTTGGGTGCCGATGCGGCCCTCGATGCGCTGGTGCGGAAAGAGTTGACTGACGCACGCAGGCGCCGGCCGCGCTCGGGGCAGGGCATCCACACCATCAGCGACCCTGGCCGGCTGCTCGACGAGCTGCGCCTGCGCAAGGATGCGGACGAGGTCGCCCGCATCCGCGCCGCGTGCGCGCTCACGGTGGCGGCCTTCCGCGACCTGCGCGACGTGCTGCGGCCGGGCGCCGGCGAGTGGGAGATCGAGGCGGCGCTCGAGGCGGGTTTCCGCAAACGGGGCGCGAGCGGACCAGCGTTCCCGACCATCGTGGGCAGCGGCGCCCATGCCACCGTGCTGCACTACTCCGAGAACCGCAGCCCCGTGCAGGCCGGCGAGCTGGTGCTGGTGGACGGCGGTGCGCGGGCGGACATGTATTGCGCGGATGTGACCCGGTGCTATTCCGCGACCGGCCGCTGCTCGCCGGCGCAGCGCGCGTTGCATGACGTGGTGCGGCGGGCGCACGACGCCGGCATCGCGGCCGCCGTGCCCGGCGCCGAGGTGGCCGGCATCCACGCGGCGGCCGTGCGGGTGCTGGTCGAAGGGTTACTCGACCTGCGGCTGCTGCAAGGTGATCCGGCCGCGCTGGTCGCGGACCAAGATTCGTACCGGCGCTTCTTTCCGCACCGGACCAGCCACTGGCTCGGGCTGGACGTGCACGATGTCGGCGCGTACGTGGTGGACGGCGCGCCGCGCGTGCTCGAGCCGGGAATGGTGTTGACCGTGGAGCCGGGGCTGTACCTGTCGGTGACCGATCCCGATGTGCCGCCGGAGTTCCGCGGCATCGGCATCAGGCTCGAGGACGATGTCCTGGTCACCGCGTCCGGGCCGGAGGTGCTGACCGCGACGCTGCCGATCGATCCGGCCGCGCTCTTTGACTGAGCGGCGAAGCCGCCTTTGGCGTCCGCGGCCCGGCGGGTGCCCGGCCCGCGCGGGGTTGACTGCCCGGCTCGGTTCCGGCTACGTTCGCAGCACCGAATCGATTACGGCGGATGGATTTGTACGGCCGCTTGCTACCGCCGGGCGCGTTGGAGCGCCGAACCAAAGAGCCTAAAGTGCCGGGACGACCGTCGCACGCGATGCCTGGCATCGCCGGAAGCCCCGCACTGCATGGCTGCGGGGTTTTTTCATGGCCATGAGCCAGCCGATCTCGAGTCCCGGCGGACGGCGCTACCTCGACACCCTGCGCGAGCGGGTGCTGGTGTTCGATGGCGCGCTGGGCACCAGCGTCCAGAAGCTGGGTCTGAGCGCCGCGGACTTCGGCGGCGCCGGGCTGGAAGGCTGCAACGACTACCTGGTATTGACCCGCCCCGCGGCCATCGAGGCCATCCATGCATCCTTCCTGGAAGTCGGCTGCGACGTCCTGGAGACCGACACCTTCCGCTCCAACCGGCTCACGCTCCGGGAGTACCGGCTGCAGGACCGCGTGCCCGAGATCAACCGGGCCGCGGCCGCGCTGGCGCGCCGGGTCGCCGACCAGTTCGCCACGCCGGCCCGGCCGCGCTTCGTGGCCGGCAGCATCGGCCCCAGCGGGTACCTGCCCTCGAGCTCCGATCCCGCCCTGGGCGCCATCGGCTATCGCGAGCTGGCCGCGGTCTTCGCGGAGCAGGCGCGCGGACTGATCGAAGGCGGCGTGGACCTGCTGCTGGTGGAGACCGCGCAGGACATCCTGGCGCTCAAGGCCGCAGTCGCCGGCAGCCGCACGGCCTGTCGCGAGCTGGGCGTGCGCCTGCCGATCCAGACGCAGGTCACGCTCGACCCCTCGGGCCGCATGCTGCTGGGCACCGACATCGCCGCGGCCATGGTCATCCTCGAGGCGCTGCACGTCGATGTGCTCGGGCTCAACTGCTCAACCGGTCCCGAGCACATGCGCCAGCCGGTCCGCTACCTGGCGGAGCACTGCGCCACGCCCATCAGCGTGATCCCGAACGCGGGCATCCCGCGCAACGAAGGCGGGGTGGCGTGCTACCCGCTCACGCCGGCGGAACTGGCGGAGGCGCACGCCGAATTCGTGACGCGCTTCGGCGTGTCCGTGGTGGGCGGCTGCTGCGGCACCGGTCCCGAGCACCTGCGGGCGGTGGTGGATGCCGTCTGGGGCCGGCCGCCGGCGGCACGGCGCGTGACCCCGGTACCGCGCGTCGCATCGGCGATGACGGCGTACCGCCTGCGGCAGGACCCGGCGCCCACGCTCATCGGGGAGCGGGTGAACACGCAGGGCTCGCGGGCGGGCAAGCGGCTGTTGCTGGCCGATGACTACGACGGCGTGGTCGAGGTGGCGCGGCACCAGGTGGCCGGGGGTGCGCACCTGCTCGACGTGTGCGTGGCGCTGACCGAGCGCGCGGACGAGGCGGCGCAGATGGCGCGCGTGGTCAAGCAGCTCGCGCAGTCGGTGGAGACGCCGCTCATGATCGACGCCACCGAGTACGAGGTGGTGGAGGCCGCGCTCGAGCACTACCCCGGCCGCGCGGCCATCAACTCCATCAACCTGGAGAACGGGCGGGAGCGGATCGAACGCGTGCTGCCCCGGGCCATCGAGCACGGCGCGGTGGTGGTGGCGCTGACCATCGACGAGCAGGGCATGGCCCGGACCGCCGCGCGCAAGCTGGCGATTGCGCGGCGCATCCACGAGATCGCCACCGGCGAGTACGGGCTGGCCAGCGATGCCCTGATCTTCGACGCGCTCACCTTCACGCTGGCCACCGGTGACGCCGAGTTCCGCCGCAGCGCGCTCGAGACCATCGAGGGCATCCGCCGCATCAAGGCGGAGCTGCCGGGCGTGCTCACCAGCCTGGGCGTGTCCAACGTCTCCTTCGGGCTGCAGCCGCGCGCGCGCGCCGTGCTCAACTCGGTGTTCCTGCACCACTGCGTGGCGGCGGGCCTGGACCTGGCCATCGTCAATCCCGCGCACGTGACGCCGTACGCCGAGATCGATGCCGAGCAGCGCCGGCTGGCCGACGCGCTCATCTTCGACCGGGGCGAGCAGGCGCTCGCGGACTTCATCGGATACTACCAGGTGCACCAGGCCGTCGCGGAGAGCGAGGCGGACACCGCCGCGGAGTTGACTCCGGCGCAGGCCTTGCACTGGCAGATTCTGCACCGCAAGAAGGAGGGCATCGAGGACTGGATCGACCGGGCGGTGGCGGAGGCGGAGCAGGATGCGACCGCGCACGACGGGCACGGCGCCCGCCACTGGGCGGCCGTGCACGTGCTCAACGACATCCTGCTGCCCGCCATGAAGGAGGTGGGCGACCGGTTCGGTGCGGGCGAGCTGATCCTGCCGTTCGTGCTGCAGTCCGCGGAAGTGATGAAGCGGGCCGTGGCGCGGCTGGAGACCTGCCTGGAGAAGCTCGCGGGCCAGACCAAGGGAAAGGTGGTGCTCGCCACCGTCTACGGCGACGTGCACGACATCGGCAAGAGCCTGGTCCACACCATCCTGACCAACAACGGCTACACCGTGTTCGACCTGGGCAAGCAGGTGCCCGTGAACACCATCATCGAGCAGGCCCGGGCGGTGGGCGCGGATGCCATCGGACTGTCCGCGCTGCTGGTGTCGACCTCGAAGCAGATGCCGCTGTGCGTGCAGGAGCTGCACGCGCGCGGCCTCGCCTACCCGGTGCTGATCGGCGGCGCCGCCATCAATCCGTCCTTCGCCCGCGCTGCGTCCTTCGCCGACGCGGACCGGACCACGCTCTACCCGGGCGGCGTCTTCTACTGCAAGGACGCGTTCGAGGGGCTCGCGGCCATGGACGCACTGCTGGACCCCGCCCGGCGCACGGCCTTCGTGCAGGAGCGCCTGGACGACGTCGTGGACGGGATCCGCCGGCGCGAGGAATTGCAGGCCCGCGCCCGGCTCGCGCGCCCCGCCGCCCGGCCCCGTCCGGCGCCGGTGCCCCCGCCGGCGGCGCCCTTCCACGGCTGGCGCCGGCTGGACCGGCTGCCCCTGGAGGAGCTGTATCGGCACTTCGACCTGAACACGCTCTACCGCCTGCACTGGGGCGCGAAGAACGCCAGCGGCGAGGAGTACGAGCGCCTGGTCCGGACCGAGTTCGAGCCGCGCCTGCACCGGCTGCAACAGGAGGCGCTCGCGGGCGGCTGGCTGATGCCGCAGGCCCTCTACGGCTACTTCGGCGCGGCCGCGGACGGGAATGCGCTGGTCGTGCTCGAGGGCGGCCGCGAGCTGGGCCGTTTCGAGTTCCCGCGCCAGTCCGACCGCGACCAGCTGTGCCTGGCCGACTACTTCGCCGAGGCGGCGCCCGCCACCGGCGGCGGCGCCGGGGACGCGCCCGACCTGGTGGCGCTGCAGATCGTCACCATCGGGGATGCGCTGCTCGAGCGCTCCCAGGAGCTGACGCGCGCGGGCGACTACACCGAAGGCTACTACCTGCACGGCTTCGGCGTGCGGGTGGCCGAGGCCGCGGCCGAATGGGTGAACCGGCACATCCGCCGCGAGCTGGGGCTGGCCGGGGAGCGCGGACTGCGCTACTCCTGGGGGTACCCGGCCTGCCCGGACCACCGGCAGCACCACCAGCTGTTCGAGCTGCTGCCAGCGCGTACCGAGCTGGGCATGAGCGTCACCGAGGCGGGCGCGCTGGTGCCGGAGCTGTCGACGGCTGCGCTCGTCGTGCATCACCCGGATGCGAAGTACTTCAGCACCTGAACGCGGTCGCCTCCCGCCTTGCCCGCAGGAGCCGGCGGCCACCGCTACCCGAGGCCGTGACCTGACATGGATTTCCTCGAGCTGCTGCACGACGACCGGCCGCACCTCTTCGACGGCGCGATGGGCACGTTGCTGTACCAGCGCGGCGTGACCATCAATCGCTGCTACGACGAGCTCAACCTCACCAGCCCCGACCTGATCCGCGACGTGCACCGGTCCTACCTGCGCGCGGGCGCGGAGCTGCTGGAGACCAACACGTTCGGCGCGAACGCGGCCAAGCTGGGCGAGTACGGGCTGGCGGCGCAGGTGCGCGAGATCAATGCCCGCGGTGCGGCCCTGGCCCGGGAGGTCGCGGGCGAGCGGGCGCTGGTGGGCGGGGCCATCGGCCCGCTCGGGATCCGCATCGAGCCCTACGGCCCGACCTCCGAACCGGAGGCCAGGTTCCTGTTCCGGCAGCAGGCGGAGGGGCTGCTCGAGGGCGGCGTAGACTTCTTCGTGCTGGAGACGTTCAGCGACCTGGCCGAGATCAGGCAGGCGCTGGCCGCGGTCCGTGAGGTGGCGCCGCTGCCGATCGTGGCCCAGATGACGGTCCAGGAGGACGGGGCCACCTCCTTCGGCACCGAGCCGGCCCTGCTCGCGGCGCGGCTCTCGGAGTGGGGCGCGGACGTGGTCGGCCTGAACTGCTCGGTCGGGCCGGCCGTGATCCTCGGGGCGATCGAGGCCATGGCGCGCGCTACGACGCGCAAGCTCTCGGCCCAGCCCAATGCGGGCCTGCCGCGCGAGATCCACGGCCGCAAGATGTACATGGCCTCCCCCGAGTACCTGGGCAGGTTCACGCAGCTGCTCATCCGCGCCGGCGTGAAGTTCGTGGGCGGCTGCTGCGGCACCACGCCCGAGCACATCCGGGCGATGGCGGATGCGTTGCACGCGCTCGCCCCGCGGCACGTGCCGGCACGGGTCGAGGCCTCACCGGAGGCGGCGGTGCACGCCCGCGCGCCGCTGCCGCTGGCGGCGCGCTCCCGCTGGGGCTCGAAGCTCGCCGCGGGCGAGCTGGTGACCACGGTGGAGATCGTGCCGCCGCGGGGTATCACGCCCGACCGGATGCTGGCGGGCGTGCGCCTGCTCAAGCAGGCCGGCGTGGATTGCGTGAACGTGCCTGACGGGCCGCGCGCGCAGATGCGCATGGGCGTGCTGCCGACCGCCACGCTGATCGAGCAGGTGGTCGGCATCGAGACCGTGGTGCACTACACCTGCCGGGACCGCAACCTGCTGGGCATGCTCTCGGACCTGCTCGGCGCCCACGCGCTCGGCCTGCGCAACCTGCTGCTCATCACGGGCGATCCGCCCCGGATGGGGCCGTATCCCGAGGCGACCGCAGTCTTCGACATCGATTCCATTGGCCTCGCCAACCTGGTGGCGCGCCTCACCCACGGCCTGGATCCCGGCGGCAATGCCAT
>VEPF01000101.1:0-7984 GCA_012027055.1 Gemmatimonadota bacterium
CCCACACCTCCCGCTGCGCCAGCCGGGCTTCTTCGTCCAGGATCCCGATGCCCCACTGCTCGTTGTCCGGGTAGCGGCCCGTGGTGTGGCCCGCGGAATCGACGTAGAACGCGTCCTCGCCCACCACCCCCAGGTCCAGGATCACCGCCAGCGGCCCGGCCATGCCGGGATCCGCGTAGCACTCCAGGTACTCGCAGCGGCTCAGGACCACGCCCGTGGGCGAGAGCACCTGCGTGATCGATCGCCAGCGTCCCGGCTCGTTGCCGCCCGCCTCGCCCTCGCTGCCGAAGTTCAGCCACAGCACCGCTTCGGGCACCTGCCGTCCCGCGATGTTGATCTGCCGGTCGATGTCGTCGCGCGGGTAGCGGGCGCCCACCGCCACGCCCTCGGCGTTCAGGAAGTCGTGCTGCCAGACCAGCTGCGCGGCATTGCTCGCATCCGGGGCGAGCGGCAGCGTGCCGCGGTCGCCGAGCGAGGATTGCGGGACCGAGCCGAGCTGCCACTTCTGGCGCCGCGGCTCGATGCGCAGCTCGTCGCTCGACTCGAAGTCGTCCAGGTAGGCCACGCCGCGGGTGTTGGGATTGGGCGTCGAGAGGGCCAGCTCGCCGGACAGGCGGATGTTGCTCCGTCCCTCCAGCCGCAGCCCGGGGAGCGCGCCGAACAGCCGGTCCAGCAGACTGCCGCCGAACTCGATGCGGCCGCTGGTCCCGCCCAGGAAGATCGAGCCGGGCTCGGTGCCCAGCTGGGGCCGGGACATGAGCGTCTTCTCGGCCTGGTACAACCCGACCAGGTTGAGCTCGCCGATCGTCCCCAGCCGAAACCGGGTGTTCAGGCCGAACACGCTCGTGGGGGCGATCTCGAAGAGCGGCTTCTGCTCCCAGGTGGCGCGCAGCTGCGCGCCCGGGTTCGCGCCGAACCGCCGCTGCGGATCGCGCAGGGTCACCTGCCCGATGTCGTAGTCGATGCTGTAGTCGACGTCCCGCTCCAGCAGCCGTTCCCCCAGCCGGATCCGCTCGCTCTCCTCCCGGATCCCGAACGCGCCCAGGTTGAAGGACGAGACCAGGCCCTGGACCGCGAGCCGGTACTGGAAGGAGAGCCGGAACCGGGTCGCGGTCTCGCGCCGCACCGGATCCGGCTCCTGGTAGATGTCGGCGTTGGCATCCCGGCCGAGCGCCTCCTTCACCTGCGCGGCCGAGAGGCCTTCGCTGGTGATGCCCGCGGGATCGAGGAACGGCTGGATGGCGGGGAACACGATGTACGTGCCGCCGATCGGCTGCTGATCGCCGGCCTGTTGCGCGCCGCCGCCCGCGCCGGGTTGCCAGATCTGGGCCAGGTCCAGGCGGTCGCTGGGCGCGTCCTCATCCAGGCCGAATAGCCGGAGGAAGGAGACCTGCCGCCCGTTCACCTCCCGGAAGGTGCGCCCGCCAGCCGCCTCGCCGAGCGAGATCGACCGCCGGATGTCGCCGGGTTCCCCGTCGCTGGAGCTGTCCAGGCGGTACACCTGGTGCCGCTCCAGCGGCCAGGTGCCGCTCCCGGGCTGGTGCTGCGTCACCGGGGCGCGCAGCAGCCGCAGCTCGGGCAGCTTGCCGCCGGGCGGGGTCTGCTCCGCGTTGTACGTGCCGATGGTGTCGCCCGATTCCGTGATGTAGGAGACCGCGAGCGCTTCGTCCGCGCGCAGCGGAGACCGGAGCATGATCCAGAGCCCGCTGGAGTGCACCGTGTAGTCCTGCTCCGGCACCAGCCGCCGGAAAGTGCCGCTGTGCCGCAGGCCGCCGCCGGGCGGGACCGCCTCCGCCAGGAAATAGCCCAACTGCGCGTTCTGCTGCCCGGACGTGGGCGAGAGCCGTTCGTCCCGGTACAACTGGATGGTGCCGCCCGCGCCGGGTCGGTCCTCGGCCCGGGCATCCTGCGGCCGCAGCGAGAGGACGTCCACCCAGGGTGCGCCCGCGAGCCGACCGGGGTCGAGCAGGTAGAAGAACTGGCCCTTCACGTAGGCGCCATCGTCCAGCACCAGCTCCGCGTCCTGCACCAGGCCCTGCTGCCCGCCGCCGGCAAGCTGGAATTCCTTCTGGGTGACATCGCCGCGCTGCTGCGCGAACACGGCCTGGAAGTCCATCGGCCCCAGCTGGCCGCTGGCCAGGAACCCGAAGTTGCCGGCCGGGATCCCGCGCGTGAGGAAACGCGACGTGGGCAGGCGGATGGAGACGTCGCCTACCTCCACGCGCTGCAGCACCTCGTCCTGCAGCCCCTGGTAATAGACGTTGATGTTGTTGGCGGCGTCGAACTCGCGGCGCTGGTCGTAATCGACGTTGACGTGGACCCGCTCCGAGATGGTGCCGCCCACCGCCACGCCGAACAGCATGTCCGGCCGGAGCTGCGGGAAGAGACTGACATCGCAGTTGAAGTGGACGGACGGGTCACAGGGCGTGTAACGGTTCCATTCCCCGCCCAGCTCGCCCCGGCCGGACACCCGCATCCCCAGGTCCGCGTACTGCCCGACCACCCCCGGGAGCACGTCCCCGCTCCGCGCCGTGTCCTTCCGCACCAGCGGCGGGAGATACTCGACAGTGTCGGGGCGGACACCGGCGGCGGGAGCCGCGGCCGCGATCTGCTCGATGGCGCCCTCCGCGCCCGGCGCGCGCAGCCCCAGCCACTGGCGCCGCTCCCGCTCCAGCCGGGCGCGCGTGGCCGCGGCCCACACCGCCGCCCAGTCCCGGAGCGGCCGCCGCTCGAAAAGGACCAGCTCCGGCGGTACCGTCAGGCGCAGGCGGGTGACGAGGTCCGCTCCCGCCAGCGCTGCCCCCGCTTCCGTGTCCCGCGCCAGGCGCTCGCGCCGCTGCTGCGCCGCGAGGGACCTTCCGGCCCAGCTCAGGACTAGGATGATCAGCAGAACGCGGTAGCGCATTCGGGCGATCGCCGCCAGGCGACGGTATGGACCGGGAGATCCGGACTGCGCCGGGGCCTCCGGCGCGCGCTTGTTGGGAACCGAATCACGAAATATACTAATGAGTTACACCGTTATCTACCGCTCGGAGCCCCTCCCCGTCGGGCGTTCGGGGCCAGTTCCGGGAACGCGCCGCCGATGCGCATCCTGACCCGATACATGCTGAGGGCCCATTTTGGTCCCTTCTGTTTCGCGCTGAGCGTGCTCACCGGTACGCTCTACGTGAACGTCATCGCCCGCGCCCTGCCGGACCTGGCCGGCAAAGGCCTGCCGGCCTCGATCTGGGCAAAGGTGCTGCTGCTCTCGCTCCCGCACATCGTGGCGCTCACCCTGCCCATGGCGGTGCTGGTGGCCGTGCTCTACGCCTTCAGCTCGCTCACCGCCGAGAACGAGGTGACCGCGCTCAAGGCGAGCGGCGTCAACATGCTCCGGCTGCTGTTCCCGGTGCTGATCGCAGGCGCGGTGCTCACGCTGGTCATGATCTGGTTCAACGACCGGTTGCTGCCGGATACGAACCACGCGCTCAAGAACCTCAGGTCCAACATCGCCGCCCGCTCGCCCACCTTCCAGCTCCAGGAGCAGACGCTGGAGGAGCTCCGGAGCAACGATTTCGGCCAGCGCCTCTACCTCCGGGCCGGACGCATCTATCACGGCAGCGGCCGCCTCAAGGACGTCACCATCTGGGACGTGAGCGACGGGCAGCGCAGCCGGACCATCTACGCGGACAGCGGCCGGATCGGGCTGGGCCGGGACAGCGTCGACCTGTTCCTCACTCTGTACTCGGGCGAGGCATTCACGGTGAAGAACCAGACGCCCGACAACTTCGAGCGCGTCCGGTTCGACATCCAGCGCAGCATGATCAAGGACTTCCAGCGGCAGATCGACCTGGCCGCGCAGGACGACTATCGCAGCGACCGCGAGATGTCGCTCGGACAGCTGGTGATGGCGGCCGACTCCACGCGGGCGGAGCTGCGGCAGGCATTGCGGCAGCTGCGGCTCCAGTCGGAGACCGCCGTCGCCAACACCCTGAGCGGCCCGTCCTGGGTGACCCGGCCCGGGGCGGCGGCCCTGCCGCCCTACCTGGGCGGCAGCGCCGCCGATCTGTCGCCGCAGTACTACGCGAGCAGCTACGGCGCGGACGATCCGGTCGTGGGCCAGGCCGGCAACGAGATCCGCGCCTATGCCAACCGGGTCGAAGACCTGCGCAAGCGCATCAACCAGTACCGGGTCGAGTACCACAAGAAGTACGCGATCCCGTTCGCCTGCATCATCTTCGTGCTCATCGGCGCGCCCCTGGCGGTCCGCTTCCCGCGCGGGGGCGCCGGCATGGTGATCGCCATCTCGCTCACCATCTTCGCGATCTACTACGTCTCGCTGATCGGCGGCGAGTCGCTGGGCGACGACGGCCTGATCGCGCCCTTCGTGGGGCCGTGGGCGCCGAACTTCGGCTTCGGGCTGCTGGCCCTCTGGGGGCTCACCCGCATTGGCCGCGAGACCGCGACCACCCGGGGCGGCGACTGGGACGACCTGTGGCGCACCACCGTCCGGTTCCTGGCCCGCCCGTTCCGGCGCCGCGCGCGGGCCGGCGCCGCGCTGGCGGGAGGCGACTGATGCGCATCCTCGACCGGTACGTGCTGCGGGAGTTCGTGAAGCTCTTCGTCCTGTTCTCCGTGGCGGCCCCGCTGCTGTTCGTCCTGGGCGACTGGACCGACAACATCGACACCTTCACCGAGCGGCAGATCCCGACCGCGCGCGTGGCGCTCAGCTACGTCTACCAGATGCCGGAGTTCATCTCCTGGTCGCTGCCCATCGCCGCGCTGATCGCGACGGTGTTCACGGTCAGCAACATGACCCGGCACTCGGAGATGGCCGCGGCCAAGGCGGGGGGAATCAGCTTCTACAGCGCCCTGCGGATGCTGCCCCTGCTCGGCATCCTGCTGACCCTGCTCGGCCTCGGGCTGAGCGAGCTGGTGCCGGTCACGGAAGGCCTGCGCCGCCAGGCCCTGGCCACCTGCGCGGGTCCGGGCGGCGCGGCCGGCGGCAGCGCGGCCGGTCAGCGGTGCCAGGAGAACCGGTCCTACAGCCGCACCGAGTTCGTCTACAACTCGGCCGCCGGCGACACCTACACGATCATCACGCTGAACGCGGACAACCAGACCATCAGCGATCTCACGGTGGAGCGGCCGGGCGACCTGGAGGACGCGCCCGGCATCTTCATCACCTCGGACGTGGCAACCTGGGACACCATCAGCCACGGCTGGGTCCTGCACGACGGGCACTACCGCATGGTGCTGGATGACAGCACCGAGCGCACCATCGCGTTCGCCGAGCTGCGCTCGGCCCGCTTCCGCGAGACCCCGGAACAGCTGAGCGCGGTGCCCAAGGAGCCGGAGGAGATGCGCTACGCGGAGCTGGGCGACTACATCGAGAACCTGGAACGGAGCGGCGCCCGCCCGCTCAAGCTCATGGTGCGCCGCCTGGAGAAGGTCGCCATCCCGATCGCGACCCTGATCATCATCCTGTTCGGGGCGCCCCTCGCCAACAGCTCCTCGCGCGGGGGGCCGGCCTACGGCATCGGCGTCTCGCTGGGGGTGACGATCACGTACCTGATGATGTTCAAGGTGACGGAGGCCGCGGGGGCGACCGGCAGCCTGCCCATCTACGCCGCGGCCTGGCTGCCGAACGCGCTCTTCGCGGTCGCCGCGGGCATGCTGCTCTGGCGCATCCGCACCTGACGCCCGCGCGCGGCCGTCACGCCAGCGCGAGATACTCCGCGACTGCGCCCGCCTCGAGCGCGGCGGTGTAGATCAGCTGCGCAGGCGCTATCAGGATGACATCGCAGGCGGGTGTCACCTCGAGTTGCGCCCCGCCGCCGGGCATCACCACCTCCAGCTGCCCGGCCGCCACCAGGCCCCGGCGCACCGCCGCCGCGCAGACCGCGCTCGCGCTCGAACCGGATGCCAGCGTCTCGCCCACGCCCCGCTCCCAGATCCAGGCCTCGAGCGTGCGCGGACCGGCCACCCGGGCGAACTGGACGTTGGTGCCCGCGCCGAATTCCGGGTGCGTGCACAGCTGCGGCGCGCGCGCCAGGAAATCATCCCGGCGGAGCGTGTCCACGAATACCACGCAGTGCGGGTTGGCGAGCGACACGGTGTTGATGCGCGCGCTGCCGCCCGCAGGCAGCGCCAGCTCGTAGTCGAGGGTTTCCTCGGCCCGCGGCCGGAACCCGACGGCGGCGCCACGGAAGGTCGCCCGGCCCAGCTCCACCCGGATCTGCAGGGCGCCGTTCGCCAGCTCGGACTCGACCCGCATGCGTACGGTGTCGCGGATGAGCGCCACCTCGAACCACTCGTCCAGCGTGACCCGCCCGTGGCGGTAGAGCCACGCCCCGAAGATGCGCAGCCCGTTCCCGCTCTTTTCCGCCTCCGTGCCGTCGGGATTGAAGATGCGCAGGCGGATCGGATCGCCGGGATCGGCCAGCAGGATGCCGTCCGAACCCAGGCCCCGGTGCCGGTCGCAGAGGAAGCGGATGCGGGCCGGGGAGAGCGGCGCCGGCAGGGTGGCAACATCGGCCACGAGGTAGTCGTTGCCCAGGCCGTGGCCCTTGCTGATGCGGAATTCGCTCATGGCGGCTCGCTGGTGCCTGTCGTTGGTGCAAATCCGGTGCGGCCACCGGGCCGCGACCTTCGAAACCCGCCCGGCGCGCGCGGGCCCGAAACCGGTCGTCGGCGGTCCGCGTAAGGTCGGCTGACCGCAACCCCGAGTGAGGCGAAGCCGCCCATGCCACGTGTCCTGCTGCTGACCTGTGTACTCGCGTTCGTGTTGCCCGCTCCGCCGGCCCGCGCCCAGGCCGTGGCCCAGGCCGACGTGGGCACCGGGAAGGCCCGCCAGAGTGCCGGTCCCCGGGTGCTCACCGCCAGCCGCATCGGCGACGCGATCCGCCTGGACGGCCGGCCCGACGAGCCGCTCTGGCTCGAGACCGATGTGGCGCGTGATTTCGTCGCCTTCGAGCCGGTCGCGGGCGGGCCCGCGCGCCTGACCACGGAGGCCCGCGTGCTCTACGACGAGAGCGCAATCTACGTGGCCATGCGCGCCTTCGACACCGCGCCCGACTCGATCGTCGGGAAGCTCGCGCGGCGCGACGACACGCCCTTCTCGGACTGGCTGATCGTCGGGTTGGACAGCTACTTCGACCGCCGCACCGCGTTCATCTTCGGCCTCAATCCGCGCGGCGCCCGGATGGACGAGATGATGTACGACGACGGCAACGAGAACATGAGCTGGGACCCGATCTGGGAGGGCGCGGCCAGCGTCGATTCGCTGGGCTGGACGGCCGAGTTCCGGATCCCGCTCTCGCAGCTCCGCTTCAACGCGCCGGTGGACGGGACGCCGCAGCGCTGGGGCATCCAGTTCCACCGCAAGGTCGCGCGCACCAACGAGACGTCCTTCTGGGCGCCGATGGAGCGCGAGGCCAATGGCATCGTCTCGTTCTTCGGCGAGCTGCACGGCATCGCCGGGCTCCGGCCGCCGCGGCACCTGGAGGTGCTGCCCTATACCGTGGCCGCGGTGACCCGGGCGCCCGCCCCTTCCGGCCGGGATCCGTTCTTCCGCGCCTCCGACTGGGCGACGAACGCGGGCGCGGACTTCAAGTACGGGCTCACATCCAACCTGACCGTGAGCGGCACGCTCAACCCCGACTTCGGCCAGGTGGAGGCGGATCCCTCGGTCGTGAACCTGACCGCGTACGAAACCTTTCTGGCGGAGAAGCGGCCGTTCTTCGTGGAGGGCGCCGACATCTTCAATTTCGGCATCGGCGTCGGCGACGGTGACCTGGGCAACGAATCCCTGTTCTACTCCCGCCGGATCGGGCGCGCGCCCCAGGGCGGGACGCCGGACGACGCCGAGTACGGGGACGCGCCCACCGCGACCACCATCCTGGGCGCGGCCAAGCTCTCCGGGAAGACCGCGAGCGGCTGGTCGGTGGGTCTGCTCGAGGCCCTGACCGCGCGCGAGCGGGCCCCGTACGTGCTGGGCGATGGG
>VEPF01000101.1:7994-10033 GCA_012027055.1 Gemmatimonadota bacterium
CGGTCCTCGTTCGTCGTGATCTCCTCGGCGACCAATCGCCAGCTCGCGGACGGCGAGATCGCCTTCCTGCGCGGGGCCGCGTACACGGGCGGATTCAACGCCCGGCACAAGTGGGGCGGCGGCGACTACGAGATCAGCGGCTGGCTGGTGGGCAGCCACGTGCGCGGCGACACGGCCGCGATCAACCGGACGCAGCGCTCGGCGGCGCGCTATTACCAGCGCCCCGACAACGACTACACCGACTACGATCCCGCGCGCACGTCGCTCTCCGGCTGGGCCGGCAACGTGCAGGCGGGGAAGCTGGGCGGCAACTGGCGTTACATCACGCTGCTCAACGTGAAGTCCCCCGGCTTCGAGGCCAACGACCTGGGCTTCCAGCAGAACGCCGACCAGATCTTCCACGTCTGGTACGTCGGCTACAGCCGCAACAAGCCGATCGGCCTCCTGAACCGCTTCAACGTCAACCTGAACCAGTGGAACGCCTGGAACTTCGGCGGGCAGCGGCTGCAGTTCGGCGGCAATGTCAACGGCGGCCTGCAGCTGCGGAACTACTGGGGGCTCAACGCCGGCGTCAATCACGACTTCGAGACGTGGTCCACCGGCGCGCTCCGGGGCGGCGCCGCGATCCGGAGCCCGGGCAGCACCAACATCTGGACCAACTTCTACTCCGATTCGCGGCGGCCGGTGCAGGCCGAGCTCGGCTTCGGCGTCCGCGACGAGGAGGGAAGCGATGGCAGCAACTGGTGGGTCGAGCCGTCCCTGGGCGTGCGCGCCGGCGCACGCGCGGATTTCGCGCTCGGACCCTCGCTCTCGCGCCGGCACAGCGCGTGGCAGTACGTCACCCGCAAGCCGGCGGCCGGCACCGACCAGTACGTGTTCGCCGCGCTCGACCAGACCACCGTGGCCCTGACGGCGCGGGCGAACTACGCCTTCAGCCCCACGCTCTCGCTGCAGTTCTACGCCCAGCCGTTCGTCAGCGCCGGCGAGTACGCGGGTTTCATGCGGGTGCGCGCGCCCCGCGCCCGCAGCTTCGGCGAGCGCTTCGAGCGGTTCACCCCGGAGCAGGTCACGTACGACGTCGCCGCCGCGCGCTACGCCGTGGACCTCGACCGCAGCGGCAGCGCCGACTTCAGCTTCGGCGACCCCGACTTCAACGTGAAGGAGCTGCGCTCCAACGCGGTGCTGCGCTGGGAGTACCGCCCCGGCTCGACGCTCTTCCTGGTGTGGAGCCAGGGCCGGAGCGTGGGCGATGACTACGGCGACTTCCGCCTGGGCCGCGACACCCGCGACCTGTTCGGGGCCCGGTCGACGAACGTGCTGCTGGTCAAGCTGAGCTACTGGCTGGGCATCTAGGCCGCGGGCGGGTTCGACCGGCGCCAGGGCGGCAGGAAGCCCAGCCGGTCGCCCGCCTCCGCGACCTCCTCCCGCGGCGCGGTGTCGATGCCGTCCAGGCCCTCGAAGACCTGGAGCGCGAAGGCCACCTTCCCGAAGGGCGCGCTCACCTGCAGGCCCTGCACGTGCGGCCGCACGGCCGCGAACAGCTCCCGGGCAATGGTGATGCCTTCCTGCAGGGCGAACTCCGCGCCGCGCTCCTGCGCGCGCTGCATGCGCTGCAGGATGGCGGGCGGGACGGTGACGCCAGGCACTTCGTTGGCCAGGAACTCCGCGTTGCGCACCGATACCAGTGGCCAGATGCCGGCCACGATCGGGACCCAGATGGCGCGGCGCTTCAGCTCCTCGATGAAGCCGATCAGCTGCTCGGCATCGAAGACCGGCTGGGTGATGGCATACTCCGCCCCGGCGCCCACCTTCCAGTAGCACCGGTCGAGCTCGTACTCCCGGTCCACCGCCACGGGATTGACGCCCACGCCGATGGTGAACGAGGTGGGCTCGCCGATGGCATTGCCGCCGGGATCCAGGCCGTGGTTGAGGCGCGCCACCAGGTTGGTGAGGCCAATGGAATCGATGTCGAAGACTGCGGTCGCCTCGGGATCCGGCCCCATCCGGGGCGGCTCGCCCGTGATGAGCAGCAGGTTGCG
>VEPF01000344.1:0-215 GCA_012027055.1 Gemmatimonadota bacterium
ATCTTGTTCAGGTCGGTGCTGTACTGGATCGAGGCATCGGTCCGCAGCCACGAGGTGGCCAGCGCCTGCGAGGACGCCGTCACGTTGATGCGGTTGTACTCCGTGGTCGGGACCACGCCCTGCTGCTGCAGCGTGCTCGCCGCCAGGCGGTAGTTGATGCGCGAATCCGGCGAGGCGCCGCTGAAGGACAGGTTGTGCTTCTGCGTCACCGCATT
>VEPF01000344.1:241-8434 GCA_012027055.1 Gemmatimonadota bacterium
ACTTGGCTCCCTCCGGGTACGGATTGCCCCAGAACAGCCAGGTAGTGCTCCCCAGCCCGCTGGGCCCGTACACGTGTTGCGTCACCGGTTCGCGGCCCGGGACCTCGACCTTGATGCTGTTGCTGTACTCGAAGCCGCCCACGCCCGCCTTGCCGCGCTTGGTGGTGATCACGATGGCGCCGTTCGCGGCGTCAATCCCGTAGAGCGCCGCCGCCTCCGGGCCCTTGAGCACCGTCAGCGTTTCGATGTCCTCGGGGTTGAAGTCGGACGCGCGGTTCGTGAAGTCGAGGCCGCGGTTCTCCCACTGCGACGGGAACAGCTGGTTGCTGTGCTGCACCTTGTTGTCCACGGGCAACCCGTCGATGATCATGAGCGGCTGGTTGTTGCCGCTGATCGAGCTGATACCGCGGACGATGATCTGCGAGGACGCACCCGGTACGCCCGAATTGCTGACCACCTCGCGCCCGGCCACGCGTCCCTGCAGCGCGTTCACGAAGTTCTCCTTCTGCGCCTGCGCGATGGCGGGGCCCTGAACCGTCTGTTGGGCGGTCCCGATGGCCCGCTTCTTCGCGGTCTGGCCGAGGCTGGTGACCACTACGGCGTCCAGGCTGATGGCCGTCTGGCGCAGCTGGAAGTCGGCGCGCACCGTCTCGCCGGCTGCGACCCGGATCCGCCGTTCCAGCGTTGCATACCCGATGAACTGCACCTGCAGGTTGTGGTCACCGGGCGGCAGCGCGGGCAGCAGGAAGTCACCGGCCGTGTTGGTCAGTACCCCGCGGGTCGTGCCCACGATGGAGAGCTGGGCGCCCACGATGGGCGCTTGAGTCGCCGCATCGACGACCCGCCCCTGGATCGAGCCCGTGCCCTGGGCCGATCCGAGGGCGGGAAGCAAGGTGAGCAGCAGCACCAGCGTGAGTCTAAAACACAGCCTACCGATTTGTGGAGAATCCATCCGTACCTCCTGTATGGTTTGCGCGTACGGAGCCTTGCTGCCCGACGGAACGGAAATGCCGTTCGTGGCAGGTCGGGTGGAATGGGATAGCAGCGGGATGTTACAGCCCCTTCGATTGCCGCAGGGCGCGTCCGCCCTCCTGGCATGGGTCACTGCGCACCTCACAGTGTCGCCGGGACCGCGCATGGGGGGAGCAGCACGCGATCCGGGCCCGGGGACATGTACCCTGTGCCCCGCAGAGTGCAGTTTGCCGGCAGCCGTGTCAAGACGCGCAAGTGCGCCTCTGGCACCGGCGTGAAAGGCGCGTCACGTTCCGTGCAGGCCACGCGTTGATGAGGTGCTCCCGATGACTTTGCGATTCCCGCTGCGGTCCGTGCCGCTGCTGGTGGGCGCTCTGACCGCCGGCCTGGTCCCCGCGTGCGCGCCGAGCGTGGCCCGCGTCTCCCTGGCCCGGCCGGCCACCATCACGGACTGGCGCAGCCAGCCGCCGCTCGGCTATCCGGCCCGGGCCGATCGGCGCAACCTGCCGCCCGGCGACACTTTGCGCTTCGGTAGCCTGGGGATTGCCGTGCTCGCGATCGGGCCGGACAGCGCCGCACCGGCCCAGCTCGCAGCACGGCTGCAATTGCTGCTGGGGGCTGAGCGCGAGGAGCGCGACGCGCCCGAGGGCGCCGCTTTCAACTGGCGCGGCTATCACGTGGCCGTGGTCGCCATCGGCAGTCCGGGCGAACTGGGTGCCGGCCTGGTCTCGCTGGAGGTGGCGGAGCTGGCCTCGCTCCCGCCCGAAGTGGCGAACTCTTCAGTGGCGGGCGGCGCCGGACTGCGCCTCAGGATTCCGCATGAGATCAGGTATGTAACGCTTCATCACACGGGTGATGCGCAGCCCCTCCGGCCGGAAGACGACCCGATCGCGAAGCTGCGCGCATTGCAGTCCTGGGGCGCCGCCGATCGGAACTGGTGGGACCTGCCGTATCACCTGCTGCTGGATCTCGATGGCCGCATCTACGCGGGTCGCGACTGGCACTACATGGGCGAGACGAACACCACGTACGATCCGCGCGGCCACCTGCTGATCAGCGTGATCGGGAACTACCAGCGGCAGGAGCCCACGCCCGCCCAGCTGTCCGCCATCGCCGACATCATGGCGTGGGCGGTGGCGGAATTCGGGGTGCCGCTGGAGCGCATCGGCGGGCACTACAACTACGCCGATACCGATTGCCCCGGCAGGTACTTCATCCGGTATCTCGAGGACGGTACGTTCCGGCGCATGGTCCAGGAACGGCTCGATCGGGCCAGACGCGGAGGCCGGCCATGAGGGGCAGCATCCCGGCGGTCCTCGCGCTGGCGCTGCTGGCCGGCGCCTGCGGCAGCGACCGGATCACGGACTCGGGCAACGACGACGAACCGGCTTCGCCGGCGCAGGAAGCGCGCGCCCTGTGGGTCAGCCGCTTCGACTGGGCGAACCAGGCGGAGCTGGTGGCGCTCATCGATTCGGCCGCGGCCGCCAACTTCAACATCATCTACTTCCAGGCCCGGGCGCGCTCGGATGCGTACTACCTGCCCGGGCTGGAGCCGTGGGGGCACCGTCCTCCGGCCTTCGTGCTGGGGGTGAACCCCGGCTGGGACCCGCTGGCCGTGGCGCTGCAGCGCGCGCACCTGTGGGGCCTGCAACTCCACGTCTGGATCAACACGTTCATCGGCTGGTGCACCACCGATCCCATTCCCGAGACCACGCCGCGACACATCCTGCTGACGCACCCCGAGTGGCGCATGCAGACCCAGGCCGGCGGCACCATCGGCGAGGGGTGCACGTTCCTGAGTCCGGGTGATCCCGACCTGCGGAGCTGGATTGCTGCGGTGGTCGCGGACGTCGCGCGCCGCTACGCTATCGACGGCATGCACCTGGACTACATCCGCTACCCGGACGCCACCTTCTCGTACGACACGGCTACCGTGAACTCGTACAGCCGGGCGCAGGCCACGGAGCCTGGGCTGACCTTCTCGGAGCACCGGCGGCGGCTGGTGACGGCTGCCGTTCGCGAAATCCGCGACTCGCTGACGGCAGGGCGGCGCGGCCAGGCGCTTTCGGCGGCGGTCTGGGGGATCTACACCACCAGCAAGGGCTGGTCGGGCGTATCCACCGGATACGACACCCGGCTGCAGGACTCCCGCGGTTGGCTGGACGCGGGGATCATCGACGTGATCGTCCCCATGATCTATTGGCCGATCAAGACGACCTACGGCGACAAGCTCGATTTCGCTTACCTGGCCGACGAGTTCGCGGCCCACCCGGGCACCGGCCGCGTCTACCTCGGGATGGGACATGACTATCCGGCGGACAACTTCTGCATCGGGTGTGACGCGATCAAGCAGATTTACCGTGCCCGGAAAGCCAAGGCGGACGGCGTCTCGGTCTTCTCCGGACAGGTAATCCGCTATGCGAAGCTGTGGAGCGCGCTCCGTTCCGGGCCGTTCAAGTCGAAGGTTCCCGTTCCTCCCACCAGGAAGAGCCGATGAGCCAGGCAGTGAGGCACCTGTTCGCGGCGGGTGTGGCGGTGCTGGCAGGTTGTGCACCCGCCGCCCGGCCGGCGCCCGGGCCGGCGCCTCAAGGTCAAACCCCCGCGCTCGCGTCCCAGGATGAAACGCCCGCGCTGGCGCGGGAATTCCGCGGGGTGTGGGTGGCTACGGTCGACAACATAGACTGGCCTTCGGCTCCGGGCCTGCCGACGGAACGCCAGCAGGCCGAGTTGCTGGCGATCATGGACCGCGCCGTCCAGCTGCGCCTGAACGCGGTGATCTTCCAGGTGCGCACCCAGGCCGATGCGCTCTATGCGTCCGCGCTCGAGCCGTGGTCGGAGTGGCTCACGGGGACCATGGGCCAGGCCCCCTCGCCGTTCTACGACCCGCTGCAGTTCGCCATCGAGGCCGCCCACGAGCGGGGGCTCGAGCTGCACGCCTGGTTCAATCCGTATCGTGCCCACAGCCCGGCAGGCCGTTCGCCGATCTCGGCCAACCACATCAGCGTGGCGCGTCCCGAGCTGGTGCGCCGCTACGGCACGCATCTGTGGCTGGATCCGGGCGAGCCGGGCGTGCAGCAGCATTCCATCGACGTCATGCTCGACGTGCTCCGGCGCTACGACGTCGATGGCATCCACATCGACGACTACTTCTATCCGTACCGCGAGGTCGACAGCGCGCGCGTGGAGATCCCCTTCCCCGACGACGCCAGCTGGCAGCGCTACCTGGCCGCAGGCGGCCAGCTCTCCCGCAGCGACTGGCGCCGGCACAATGTCGACCAGTTCGTGGCGCGGCTTTACGCCGCCATCAAGGAGACCAAGCCGGGGGTGAAGTTCGGGGTGAGCCCGATCGGGATCTGGCGCCCGGGTCATCCGGCCGAGGCGTGCTGCTTCGATGCCTACGAGCAGATCTGGGCCGATGCCCGGAAATGGCTAGCCGAGGGATCGCTCGACTACTTCGTGCCGCAGCTGTATCGCACCATGGCGGATACGCTGATGAACTACGGCGTGATGCTCGGCTGGTGGGGCGAGCAGAACCTGCGCAACCGGCACATCTACGTGGGCATGATCCCGAGCAGCGTGCGCTCGGAGCGGCGTCCCGGCGGCTGGTCGCGGGACGAGATCATCGGGCAGATCTACGTCGCGCGCGGCCACCCGGCGGCCCAGGGTCACGTCCACTTCAGTGCCCGGGCGTTGATGCCCAGCCCGGACAGCCTGGTGGCGCGGCTGCAGCGCCGCGTGTACCGGAGTCCCGCCCTGGTGCCGGTTTCGCCCTGGCTGGGAACCGGCGCGCCGCCGGCGGCGCCGCGCATTGCGCTCGCGCCCGGCAATCCGGGGCAGGTCCTGCTGCGCGTGCAGCCCGGGGACAACGGCGAAGTACGCTCCTGGGTGGTGCGCGCCCGCTACGGGCGGAGGTGGCAGGTGGATGTGGTCCCCGCCGGCCGAACCGAAATCGCGCTGCTGGGCGCCGCTCCGCTCACCGAGGTGGCGGTGTCCGCCGTCGATCGGTACGGGTACGAGAGCGCCCAGATCCGCCTCCCGGCGGCGCGGCCGGAGGGAGGCGACCAGCCGCCTCGCTAGCGGCTGATGCGGGCGATCCAGCCGCCGCCGGGAGCGAGCTGCAACTGCCTGTGGTCCGCGCCCGTGACGATCGCGGACTCGCGCACGTAGTCCTCCCCGTAGCGGTCGGCATTCACGCCGTCCCGCACCAGGTCCAGCTTCCAGGCGCCCGGTCCCAGGAAGCTCAGGTCCAGGTCGAGCCCCCGGGCCGTGCCGTCCGTCATGGCGCCAACCCACCACTCGCTGCCCTTGCGTCGGGCCAGCAGCACGAAGTCCCCCACCTGCGCGGCGAGCGCCCGGGTCTCGTCCCAGGTGGTCGGGACCGCGGCCAGGAAGGTCATCGCGTCCGGCTCCGCCTCGTAGTGCGCCGGGTTGTCCGCCAGCATCTGGAGCGGGCTCTCGAAGACCACGTACTTGGCCAGCTCGTGAGCCCGCGTGCCCATGCTCATGGGGCGGGAGAAGATTGCCTGATGCTCCGCCCGCGCGGCGTTCCGCATGGCTCCCGGCGTATAGTCCATCGGGCCCGCAAACATACGGGTGAACGGCAGTGAGAGGTCATGCTCGGGGGTCACGTCCGCGCTCCACTTGTTGTGCTCCAGCCCGCGCACGCCTTCGCGTGTGAGCACGTTCGGGAAGGCGCGCCGGAGACCGGAGGGCTTGTAGGCACCGTGGTAGTCCACCAGCAGCTGCCGCTGCGCGGCCTCCGCCGCCAGGCGCCAGTAGAAGCGCACCATGGCCTGGTCGTCGCGCTGCATGAAGTCCACCTTGATGCCCCGCACTCCCCACTGCTGCCAGGTGTCCAGGATCTCCTCCATCCCGAGATCCAGTGGCCGCCAGAGCGCCCACAGGATGATGCCCACGCCCTTCTGCTGCCCGTAGCGGACCAGCTCGGGCAGATCCAGGGCGGGGACCACCCGGAGCAGGTCCGTCGTCGGTGACCACCCCTCATCGAGAATGATGTAGGGGATGCCGTACCTGGCCGCGAAATCGATGTAGTGGCGGTAGGTGGCGGTGTTGATGCCGGCCCGGAAGCTCACCCCGTGCAGGTTGAGCGCGTTCCACCAGTCCCAGGCCACCTTGCCCGGCCGGATCCACGACACGTCCGCCAGGCGCAGCTCGGGCGCCAGGCGGTAGACGATTTGGTTCTCGAGGAGCTGCCCATCGCGGTCGGCGATCGCCACGATCCGCCACGGGAACGCCCGCCGTCCGGCCACGCGCGCAATGTACGGGGCCGGGCGCGTGACGGGCACGTTGCGGTCGCTGCGCGCGCTGTCCGCCAGGGCATACGGGGGGAACGCGGCCACCAGGGCGGGACCGCCGGTGCCCGCGATGTGCATACCGGCATAGTCCTCGAGCGCGGATTCCGTGATCACCACCTTCGGTCCGCCCGCGATGTCCACCAGGATAGGTAGCAGGGCTTTCCGCCCGGCCGCCAGGCTGTCCATCGGCAGCCAGCGGTAGGCCGGTTCCTGGTGCGAGAAGAAGCTGGTGTCGTCGCCGAACAGCAGCCGGTGGGGCGCGCCGAAGCGGAAGGTCGCTTCCTCCGCGGCGATCACCAGGCTGTCCGGGAGGTCGGTGACGAACCGCCAGGCCACGGCGTCGTCGTATGCCCGGGCGATCACCGCGTACCCGCCTCGCAGCTCGACCCTGAGCTCGTTGTAGCGATCGCGGACCTGCGCGTTCTTCTCGGGCACGACGGCCTGGATCAGGTCATCGGCCGTGCGCCGGCCGGTGCGCCGCACCCGGGCGTCGCGACCGAGCACGCGTCCATCCCCCAGGGTCAGAGAGATAGCCGAGGGCGAAACGATGGTTGCACCCGCGTGCGTGACCGAGTACGTGAGCTGCGCGCCAGCCGTCAGCGTCAGGCGGGTGCGGCCGTCCGGGGAATCCACGTATGACGTCTGGGCGCGGACCGGAACAGCCGCCGCGGCCAGCGCCAGCAGGATCAGCGAGGACTGCTTCATCGGCATTTGGTCTCCCGTTGCGGTCGCGTCGGTCCGCCGTTTCACTGTACCGGGCGCATTACCAGCACGCCCACCGAATGGCCGAGCCTTTCCGACCCCGTCAATCGCCCGGGCGCGCGCACCATCTGCTCGAGCGATCCGCGCGGGGCGCTGAATTGCTCGGCCCGGGCGGCCGGGCGCCGCCCGGACACAGTGGTGGGCTCAGGTCCCGGTCGCGCGTGCCCGCGCGCCCCGCAGGGAGTCGCTCGCGGTCCCCACGCCCACGGTCAGGACGGAGCCGAACTGCGAGAACCACAACCCGTCCACCAGCTTCGGCATGGCCCCGAACTGCTGCAGCGCCCACAGCATGGTCATGGCCAAGATCGCCACGGCCATGGCGATGATCGCGTCCGTCTGGTTCGCGCGTTTCGAGATCAGGCCCAGCAGGAAGCCGCCCAGTAGCCCGCCGTACGTGAAGGATGCGATCTGCAGCGCAATCACCACCACCGGCGTTCCCTGCTGCGCGAACTGGAACAGCACTCCGCCCACGATCAGCACGATGCCGAAAAGCAGCGTGAAGGCCTTCCCCGCTCGCAGCATGTGCACGTGGTCTCCGCCGTGACCGGAGAGCGGCCCGTAGATGTCCAGGGTCGCGGACGAGGCGAGTGAGTTGATGGCGGATGCTTCCGACGACATGGCCACCGAGAAGATGCCGGCGATCACCAGGCCGCTGATGCCGGCAGGCAGGCCCTCGGTAATGAACGTCGGGAAGATCTCGTCCGGCGTGGCGAATGCCCGCCCGCCGAAATAGGCGTAGATGCCCACGCCCACGATCAGGAACAGGGTGAACTGCGCCATGATGAACACGCCGCTGCCGACCAACGCCTTCCGCGCCTCGCGCAGCGACGGTGCGGCCAGCATGCGTTGCACGATCAGTTGGTCCACGCCGTGCGAAGCCATCGACAGGAACGCCCCGCCCAACAGCCCGGTGAGGATCCACTGGCTGGCCGAGAAGCCGCCCGCCAGGTGGAAAACCCGCAGCTTCTGCGCGGGCTCCGCCGCCGCCACCACCCCGGCCCAGCCTCCCGGCACCAGCTGGAGCAGGGCAATGAGCGCGGCCGCCGCGCCAGCCAGGTAGATGAACACCTGCAGGACGTCCACGTACACCACGGCCTTGAGCCCGCCGTAATAGGTGTAGATCAGCGTGAACACCCAATAATTA
>VEPF01000344.1:8444-9965 GCA_012027055.1 Gemmatimonadota bacterium
GAGGCGAAGCGTCGCGCCCCTTCTCCGAACCGCCGCTCCAACAGAGCGTAGGCGGTGGTCAGCTCGCCGCGGAAATTACCCGGCAGCAGGAGTGCCGCCACGGCCATGCGGCCGATCAGGTACCCCATCGTGAGCTGTACCATCCACAGGTCGCCCGTATAAGCGGTGGCCGGCACGCTGATGAAAGTCAGCACGCTGGTTTCGGTGGCCACGATCGAGAAGCACACGGCCCACCACGGCATCGCGTGGTCGGCCAGGAAGTAGTCCCTGGAGTCCTTTTGGCGCCGGCCGAGCCAGGTGCCCCAGGCGGTCACGCCGATCACGTAGGCGGCGATGAGCAGCAGGTCGAAAACGCGCAGGTTCATGACTTCGCCTCCCGGAAGCTCCGCGCGATCCAGGCGAATGCCGCCCCGGCCAGGGCCAGCAGCGCGAGGCCCATCCCGGATGCGCCGAAGATCAGCTTGCCGATGCCGAACAGCGAGCAGTACACCGCCACGATCCCCGCCAGCCAGTTGCTCCAGGCCAGCGCTCCGCCCGGGATCGGCTCCCGTCCAAAGCCCGCCGCGCGCGAAATCCGGGCCCAGCCGGGGCCGCCCGGACGGACGCGCCGGTAGAAGTCCTCCAGCACGTGCTGCGGCTCCGGCCGGGTGAGGAAGGTCACGGCCAGCCACACCACCGTCGTGGCGGCCACGGTGACGAGCATGATGGCCGCGTCCGTGTTCGGATCACCCTTGCGGAAGTACGCGGGTGCCGTGGCGGTGGCGATGCTGGACACCACGAGCGATGTGGTCATGGCGCTGATCTCGGACCACGCGTTGATCCGCCACCAGTACCACCTGAGGATCAGCACCAGGCCGGTGCCGGCGCCCATCGCCAGCAGGAAGCGCCACGCCTGCTCCACCGAGTTCAGCTGCCAGGTCACCAGGATCGATGCCAGGAACAGCAGCACGGTGGCCCCGCGCGAGATCGCCACGTAGTGCTGCTCGCTCCGGTCCTTGCGCAGGAACCGGCGATAGAAATCGTTCACCAGGTACGAGGCGCCCCAGTTGAGCTGGGTCGCGACCGTGGACATGTACGCCGCAGCGAAGCCGGCCAGCATGAAACCCCGCCAGGGCGTCGGCAGCAGATCCCGGAACGCCAGCACGTAGCCGGACTCCCGGTCGGCGAGATCCGGGTAGAGCAACAGCGTCGCGAGCCCCGTGACGATCCAGGGCCATGGCCGCAGCGCGTAGTGCGCCGCCTGGAAGCACAGCGTCGCCGGCACTCCGTCCCGCTGGCGCTCTTCGCCGAGAAGATGCGCTGCGCCACGTAGCCGCCGCCGCCCGGCTCCGCGCCCGGATACCAGGCCGCCCACCAC
This sequence comes from Gemmatimonadota bacterium, assembly GCA_012027055.1. GTDB lineage: Bacteria > Gemmatimonadota > Gemmatimonadetes > Longimicrobiales > RSA9 > VEPF01. The sequence continues at coordinate 9,802 of VEPF01000344.1, forward strand.
TGCACAGTCAGGAACACCAGAAGCGTGAGCAGCGGCATCCAGGCATAGGCCGCAATGCCGCTCTCCGTGACGTGCAGCGGCAGCACCGAGAGGGCCGCCCGCTCGCTGCCGAAATGCGTGATCAGGCCGGCCGAGAGCGGCCCGATGCCTCCCACGGCCGAGAC
>VEPF01000206.1 GCA_012027055.1 Gemmatimonadota bacterium
CCCCGCCGCCCGCCCCGCCGCGCGCACTGACGCTGCGGGTCGTGACGTACAACATCCGCCACGGCGCCGGCAGCGATGACACGCTGAACCTGGAACGCACGGCCGCGGTGCTGCGGCGGTTGCAGCCGGACATCGTGGCACTGCAGGAAGTGGACGAGCGGGTCACCCGGAGCGGTGGCGTGGACCAGGCGGCGCGGCTGGGCGAGCTGCTGGGCATGCACCCCGCGTTCGGCAGCTTCATGGACTACCAGGGCGGCCGCTACGGGCTGGCGCTGCTCACGCGCTTCCCCATCCGCCGCGCCACGCCGGTGCGGCTGCGCGACGGCAACGAGCCGCGCGTGGCACTGGTGGTGGAGCAGGCGCTGCCGGACTCGAGCGCGCTCACGGCCATCAGCGTGCACTTCGACTGGGTAGCCAACGACTCCTTCCGCTACGCCCAGGCGCAGCAGGTCGCGGCCGTGCTCGACACGCTGCGCACGCCGTACCTGCTCATGGGCGACTTCAACGATGAGCCCGGCTCGCGCACGCTCGCGCTCTTCCAGGCGCGTGCCACCGAGGTCCGCAAACCCGCGGACGAACACTTCACCTTCTCCGCGTCCCGGCCGGAGAAGGAGATCGACTTCATCTTCGTGGCCCCGGCGGCGCGCTGGCGCGCGGCCTCGGCGCGCGTGGTGCCGGAAGCGGTCGCGTCCGACCACCGGCCGGTGTTCGCGGCGCTGACGCTGCGGCCGGAGCCGGCGGAGGCGGCGCCGCCCGTCGCCCCGGCACCGCCCGCGGCCGCGGAGCCGTTGCTGCTGCGCGGCTACCTGCGGCACGTGGCGGGCGAGCTGCTCGACTACCGCTCGCCGAGCGTGGGGCAGCAGCGCACGCTGCTGGTGCGCTCGCAGGAGGCCGCGCGCTACATCGAGTGGGAGACGGACACGGTGCCGCGCACCATCGGGACGCGGCCGGTCACGTTCCTGGTGCACGCCGGCATGGACGTGAACGCCGCGGACGGGCACGCATTCACGCTCTCGGTCGGCGGGAGCCCGCTGTTCACCTTCACCAGTCCCAGGTCGAGCACCGACATCCGACGCGTGGTGCCGCACGCGTCCGGCGCGGTGCTGACCTTCGATGGGCGCGGCTTCGATGGCCATGGCGACGTATTCGGCAACGTGTGGGTGAGCGTGCCCGCGAGCCTGCTGCGCCCGGGCGAGCCCGCGCGCCTGCGCGTCACGGGCGAACAGGCCGGCAGTCCCACCTGGTTCATGCTCTTTCCCGAACGCTTCCAGCCCTCCGTGCAGGTGGTGCCGCTGCAGGCGGTCACCCGCGTGAGCGGGAACGATGTGCGGCCGCTGAGCGTGCGCGTGGTCCATTTCGGCACGGCGCGGCAGGCCGCGTTCCTGCTGGACGGCCGCAAGCTCGCGGACCTGGCCATCGAGCCGGGGCACAACGCGTTCGAGCTGCAGATCCCCGCGGCCGCGGGCGGAGACTCGCTCGCGTACGAGCTGCGGGCGGGCGATGACGTGCTGGCGCGCGGCGTGGCGCCGCGCACCCCGGTGCGCGACTGGACCGTGTACCTGCTGCCGCACTCGCACAACGACATCGGCTACACGGAGCTGCAGACCGAGGTCGAGCGGAAGCAGTGGCAGAACCTGCGCCAGGCGCTCGCGCTCGCCGAGCGCACCGCCACCTACCCGCGCGGCGCACAGTTCCGGTGGAACGTCGAGGTGCTGTGGGCGGTGGAGAGCTTCCTGGACAACGCGGCCACACCCGTCGAGCGCGCTGCGTTCAGCACCGCGGTGCGGCGGGGGCAGATCGGGCTGCAGGCGTTCTACGACAACCACCTCACGGGCCTGGCCAGCGGCGAGGAGCTGCTGCAGCTGATGTCGTACGCGCGCGAGCTGACGCGGCGCGACAGCCTGCCCGTGCGCTCCGCCATGATCACGGACATCCCCGGCCACTCGTGGGGGGTGGTACCGGCCATGGCGCAGAGCGGCGTGCGCTGGTTCTCGGTGGGGCCCAACTACATGAGCTGGCTGCCGCACCGCGGGGACCGCGTGGGCTACACGCTCGATGACTGGGGTGACCGCCCGTTCTGGTGGGTGTCGCAGTCCGGCGGGGAGAAGGTGCTGGTCTGGATCGCGGACCGCGGCTACAGCTTCTTCCACGGCGGCAACTTCGGGCCGCTGGCCACGAACGGCGGCCGGCCCGTGCTCGACTACCTGGGCCAGCTGGACTCGGCCGGCTACCCGTACGACATGGTGCAGCTGCGCTACACGGTGGGCGGCGACAACGGCCCGCCCGATGAAGCGCTGCCGGACTTCGTGCGCGACTGGAACGCGACGCACCGGAGCCCGCGCTTCGTGATCGCCACCACCGACGAGCTGTTCGAGGCCTTCGAGCAGCGCTACGGCGCGTACCTGCCCGCGGTGGCCGGCGACTTCACGCCCTACTGGGAGGACGGCGCGGCATCCACGGCGCGAGAAACGGCCCTCACCCGCAACGCGGCCGACCGGCTGGTACAGGCCGCGACGCTCTGGTCGCTGCGCGACCCGGCCTCGTTCCCGCGCGCGCGCTTCCGCCGGGCGTGGCGCGACGTGCTGCTCTTCGACGAGCACACCTGGGGCGCCCACAACAGCATCAGCGCGCCGGACGATCCGTTCGCGGTCGGGCAGTGGGAGATCAAGCGGCGATTCGCGCTGGACGCGGACGCGGGCTCGCGGGCACTGCTCGCGGAGGCCGCGGGCGGACCGGTCGCGGCCTCGCCGGCCGCGGCGCCGGTGACCGCGCTCGACGTCTACAACCCCACGCAGTGGCCGCGCACCGAGCTGGTGCGCATCCCGGCCTCCGTGCGGACCGCGGGCGACCGCGTGCGCGATGACACCGGCCGGCTGCTGCCCTCGCAGCGGCTTTCCACCGGCGAGCTGGCGGTGCTCTTGTGGCAGGTGCCGGCGTTCGGGGCGCGGCGCGTCAACTTCGAGAGCGGCCCGCCCTACCTGGAAACCGGCGCCGGCTTCAGTGGCAACGTGCTCCGGAACCGCAGCATCGAGGTGCGCATCGACACGGTGCGAGGCGAGATCGCGAGCCTCCGCCAGCTCGGCCGCGAGTTCGTCGACACCACCAGGTCGTTCGGGCTCAACGCGTACTTCTACGTGCCCGGCATCGATCCGGCCAGTGCGCAGACGACGTCGCGCCCGACCATCCGCGTCCGGGAGGCCGGACCGCTGGTCACCACTGTCGAGATCGCCTCGGAGGCGCCCGGGTGCAACCGGCTGGTGCGCGCGCTGACGCTGGTGGCCGGTGTCGATCACCTGGAGCTGACCACGCTGCTCGACCGCAAGCTGGTGCGCGCGAAGGAGGGCGTGCACCTGGGCTTCCCGTTCGCCATCGACAGGCCGCAGGTGCACCTGGACCTGGCCTGGGCCGTGGCGCGCCCGGAGGCGGACCAGCTCACCGGCGCCGCGAAGAACCACCTGTCGGTGCAGCGCTGGGTGGACGTGGCGAACCAGGACGCGGGCATCACGCTGGCCACGCCCGATGCGCCGCTGGTGGAGCTGGGCGGCATCACCGCGGAGATCTGGAAGCTGCAGCCGGACCAGCCGTGGCTGCGGCAGCTGGACCCGTCCGCCGCGGTGTTCTCGTACGTGATGAACAACTACTGGCACACCAACTACAAGGCGGACCAGCCGGGCGAGACGGTGCTGCGGTACGGCATCCAGCCGCACGGGCAGTTCCGGGCCGCGGACGCCCACCGCTTCGCGGCCGCATACACCTCGCCGCTCGTGCTCGCGCCCGCCGACACCGCGCCCCTCGCGCCGCCGCGCTTTCGGCTCGAGGGGGATGGCGTGCTGGTCACCGCCCTGGAGCCCGCGCCGGAGGGCGGCGGGCTCGTGGTCCGGCTGTTCAACGCGAGCGGCATGCCGCAATCGGTGCGGCTCTTCGACGCGCGCGGCGACGCGCTCCCCATCCGGGAGAGCACGGTCGATGGCGCCGCCGGCGCGGCGCTGCCGGATCCGCTGGTGCTGCCGGCGTATGCCGTACGGACGGTGGGAATCGGGCACTAGTTCCGGTCCGCGCACTCCGGCATTGGCGGGGCCGGCACCGCGGGAGGTATCCTGTCGGGCCGCGTATTCCCGAAGCGGTTGCCCGGACAGGGCCGCCACCCGCGGCGAGCCGACCAGCGATGGGCTGTGCCAGAATGATCCAGGCGAACGACATGACCGGGCTGTCCGAGCAGGAGGCTGCCGAGCGGCTGCGCGCCGAAGGCCTGAACGAACTGCCCGGCTCGCGGAGCCGCAGCAGCTTCCGGATCGCGCTGGAAGTGGTGCGCGAGCCCATGTTCCTGCTGCTGGTGGGCTGCGGCACGCTCTACCTGATGCTGGGCGAGCCGCGCGAAGCGTTGCTGCTGCTCGGCTTCGTCTTCGTGGTCATGGGCATCACCATCGTGCAGGAGCGGCGCACGGAGCGGGCGCTGGAAGCGCTCCGCGACCTCTCCAGTCCGCGCGCGCTGGTGATCCGGGATGGGCAGCGGCGGCGTATCGCCGGCCGGGAAGTGGTCCGTGGTGACCTGGTGGTGCTCGCGGAGGGAGACCGCGTGCCGGCGGACGGGATCCTGCGCCGGGGCACCGGCCTTTCCGTCGATGAGTCGCTGCTCACGGGCGAGTCGGCGCCAGTCCGCAAGGAGCCGTCGCCGGCTGCGCGCGAGCTGTCGCGGCCGGGCGGCGACGACCTGCCCGCCGTCTTCTCCGGCACGCTGGTCACGGCCGGGAGCGGCCTTGCCGAGATCCTGGCGACGGGAGCCCGCACGGAGATCGGCCGGATCGGGCGGGCGCTGCAGAAGCTCGAACCCGAGCAGACGCTGCTGCAGCGGGAAACGGGCCGGCTGGTGCGCGCGCTCGCGCTGGCGGGACTGCTCCTGTGCCTGCTGGTGGTGGTGGTCTACGCGCTCACGCGCGGCGGCAGCCTCGAGGCGTGGCAGCGCGGCGTGCTCGCGGGCCTGACGCTGGCCATGGCCACGCTCCCGGAAGAGTCCCCGGTGGTGCTGACCATCTTCCTGGCCATGGGCGCGTGGCGCATCTCGCGAAGCCGCGTGCTCACCCGCCGCATGCCCGCCATCGAGACGCTGGGTGCCGCCACGGTGCTGTGCGTGGACAAGACCGGCACGCTGACGCAGAACCGGATGACCATCAGCAAGCTGGTGCTCGCGCCCGGCGACGTCTTCGAGCCCACCACGGCCACGGCGGCATTACCGGAGGAGTTCCACCAGTTGCTGGAGTTCGGGATCCTGGCGAGCCGGCGCGACCCGTTCGATCCCATGGAGCAGGCGTTCGTGGACCTGGGCGCGCGCTTCCTGGAAGGGACCGAGCACCTGCACGAGCCCTGGCTGCTGGAGCGCGAGTACCCACTCTCGCGCGAGCTGCTCGCGGTCTCCCACGTCTGGCGCGATCCGGATTCCGGCTCGCTGGAGGTGGCCGCGAAGGGGGCGCCCGAAGCGGTCGCGGACCTGTGCCACCTCCCGCCTGCCCGGATGGCCGAGCTCGCGCCCCAGGTCCGCGCGCTCGGCCGGGATGGATACCGCGTGCTGGCCGTGGCGCGCGGCGTGGCGCCGCCCCGGCCGCTCCCGAGCGGGCAGCACGACTTCAACTTCGAGCTGCTGGGCTTCGTCGCGCTCGCGGACCCGATCCGGCCCAGCGTGCCGCAGGCCGTGCGGGAATGCCACGAGGCGGGCATCCGCGTGGTCATGATTACCGGCGACTATCCCGCGACGGCGGAGAGCATTGGCCGACAGATCGGCCTGACTGACGCGCACGCGCTCATCACCGGGCCCGAGCTGGACCGCATGAGCGACGCGGAGCTGGCGGCGGGGGTGCAGGACGTGCAGATCTTCGCGCGCGTGGTGCCCGAGCAGAAGCTGCGCATCGTGCAGGCCCTGAAGGCGGCTGGCGAGGTCGTGGCGATGACCGGCGACGGCGTGAACGATGCGCCCGCGCTGAAGGCCGCGCACATCGGCGTCGCCATGGGCGGCCGCGGCACGGACGTGGCCCGCGAGTCCGCGTCGCTGGTGCTGCTCGATGACGACTTCTCGTCCATCGTGGAAGCGGTGCGTCTCGGGCGCCGCATCTTCGACAACATCCGCAAGGCCATCATCTACATCATGGCCATCCACGTGCCCATCGCCGGGCTCTCGCTCGTGCCGGTATTCTTCGGTGACTGGCCGCTCATCCTGCTGCCCATCCACATCGTCTTCCTCGAGCTGATCATCGATCCGTCCTGCACCATGATCTTCGAGGCGGAGCAGGCGGAACCGGACATCATGAAGCGGCCGCCGCGCGGCCGGAACGAGCACCTGTTCGGCACCCGGGCGGTCAGCGTGAGCGTCATGCAGGGGCTGGTCGTGCTGGCGGTCGTGCTGGGTGTGTTCCTGTGGGCACGGCACGCGGGCCGGAGCGATGACGCGGCCCGGGGCATGACCTTCGTCAGCCTGGTGGTCGCCAACGTCGCGCTCATCCTGGTGAACCGGTCCTGGCACCGGACCGGGCTGGCCATGCTGCGGGTGCCCAACCGGACCGTCTGGCTGGTGACGGGCGGAGCAGCCCTGTTCCTGACCCTGGCGCAGGTGGTGGGGCCGGTGCGGGCGATGTTCCGGTTCGCACCGCCCCGCGGGGACGACATGCTGCTCGCCCTGGTGGCCGGGGCGCTCACGGTCGCCTGGTTCGAGCTGCTGAAGCTGATCCGCCCGCTGCACCGCCAGCGCTGAGCGGGGCCGGCCGCGGGCGCACGGGCTGGTCAGTTTCCCCGCACCACGATCTCGGTGAGGCCCGTGGTCGCGTCCGGGGCGTGCGTGAACACCACCCGCAGCCGCGCCGTCTCGACCGGCTCGATGGCGACCGTGTTGAGCGCCGGCGCGAGCGGCTGCGCGGGCGTGCGGACGCGTTCGCGCACCGGCTGCCACGCGTCCCCCTGCAGGTACTCGATGCGATAGCCCGCGGGCGCCCGCACGTTGCTGCCATCGACCAGGAACAGCTCGATGCTCGCCACCCGCCGCGGCGCCCCGAAATCCAGCTCCACCCAGTCCTCGGCATTGCGCGACTGCGCGGCCGTCCACCGGTTCCGGCCATTGCGCGGGAACAGCACCACGCCGTCGTTCAGCACCGCGGCGCCATCGCTGCGGTACGATGCCGTGACCCGGGGATAGCCTTCACCGGTGGCGTTCAGCGCCAGATTGCCCGCGGGCGACGCCGGCTGCGGCAGCGGCAGCGCCACGTCCGCCCACGCCTCGAGCTCGGCGACTCCGGTGGCGAAGCCCGGCCGCGGCGTGAACACCACGCGCAGGCGCGCGGCATTCACGGGTTCGAGCGTCACCGTATTTGCGCGCCGCCCGGCCGGTGCGGTGGGCACGCGCGCCCGCTCGCCCGCGGCCTGCCAGCGACCGTCCCGCCACAGCTGCACCTCGTACCGCGCGGGCGGCTTCACGCCCGCGCTGTCATCCAGGAAGTAGAGCTTCACGGTCTCGATGGTGCGCTCGGCGCCGAAGTCCACCTCCAGCCAGTCCTGCGCGTTCGGTGAGCCGGTCGTGGTCCAGCGGTTGGGTGGCGAGGCGTGGTACCAGACGTGGCCGTCGTTGGCCCAGGGGTAGGGCGTGTCCGGCGCGCTGTACGATGCGGTCAGCTGCGGCCACGCGGCGTGCCCGTTGTTCACGGCCAGGTTCGACGGCCGGGGCGCGGCCGCGCGCGGCGCAGGCTGCGGCGGCAGGCCGGCGGTGAGGCGCTGAAGGCGCGGCGCGCGCGCCAGCAGGCGGCCATCGACCAGGATCGAGAGCCCGGCGCCGCGGCGGTAGCGGGTGCCGTCGCGGTCCCAGATGATGCTCACGCTGTGGCCGTGGTAGGAGACGTCGTCGAGGGCGAAGAAGGACCAGCCGTCGGGCACCAGCGGGTTGATCTCGATGACGTCGTCCGGGCGAGGCCGCAGGCCCACGAGCCCGGTGATGATCAGGTCCGTGTACCCGGAGTGGAAGTAATGCTCGCTGTGGTAGTAGCTGTTGTGCCCGTCCCAGGAGCCGGTGTCCGGGTGTCCGGCCTCGGCGATGTACGGCCGCCCGTTCAGGCGCTGGAAGTTCGTGTACCACTCGAGCACGGTGAAGTAGTCGCCTTTGTCCACCACGTCCTGCCGGTAGTTGTTCAGCAGGTTGGCCATGGCCACCAGCGTCTGCGTGGTGGCGTACGGCCACGAGTTGCCGCTCCACACGCAGCAGCGGGGCGAGATCAGGAAGAGCGGGTCGTGCCGCTCCGTGGTGGTGGGGCCGTAGCGCGCCGCGAAGTAGGCGGTGTCCAGCAGGAACTGCCACGCCGCCTCGTAGCCGGAGTCCGGCAGCGCGAACTGCCAGGGCACGTAACCGATCTCCTCGCGGCCGTGCGGGCTCCCCGCGAACTTGCCGGTCTGGTGGGTGAGGGTCTTCGCGCGCACCGTGTCCGCGCTGTCGCGCGAGACCTCGTCCCGCGCGAACTGCTGGAAGAAGAACTGGCGCCGCGGGTCCCACAGCTCCTGCTGCACCCGCTGCTTCAGGCTGGCCGCGCGCCGCGCGTACAGTCGTGACTTGGCCGTGTCGCCGAACAGCGCCGCGGCGCTGGCGATGGCGCGCGCGTCCGCGAACAGGTAGCTGTTGAGCGTGGGCCGGTAGCCGGGCGCGCCGCTGAACGTGTCGCGGGTCTGCCGGCTGTTGATGTTGGTCTCCATGCCATCGTGCATGCCATCCCACACGAACATCGCGTGCGCGCTGTCCCACCGTTCCGCGACCCAGCCCGCGTACTGCGTCTCCATGTGGGGCAGCACCTTGCGGAGCAGCGCGGAGTCGCGGCGCACCAGGTACGTGGCCCACATGGCGTCGCCGTACCAGTTGCTGTAGCTGCGCGGCTCGGCGCCCGGGGTCTCGAACCAGTAGCGGGAGAAGTCCTCGATGATGCGCGGGTCCTTGAGCCAGCGGACCTCGTAGAACTGGTGGCCGAGCGGGCAGCTGATGGAGCCGTACGCGCCCGACCAGAACGGCCGGTCGATGAACTCGGTGAAGGTGTAGCCGGTCTCGGGCGAGCCGTAGACCAGGTGCTTGGTCACCACCTCCCAGCGGTAGTAATACGTCGCATCGATGTCCGGGTCGGGCGACTCGAAGAACGGGATGCGGGCCTCGTACCAGTCCCAATCGCGGTTGTCCCACCAGGTCTGGCGCTCGAGCAGGGCCCGGCGGTCGAGGACCTGGTTACGGGTCTCCTGCGCGCGCGCCGCCAGGGGCAGCGCGGCGGCGAGCAGCAGGGCGGCGGCGGCATTCCGGATCGGCATCGCTGGCGTCGCGGTTGGAGAGCGGGCGCTGCCCGGCGGTGGGGCTGGGCAGGTGCGGCAATATACCGGGCCAGCCGCCCCGGCGGCGACGTCGCGAGTGCGCGCCGCCGGGCGGCGAATTATCTTGGCTGGTACCCACCGAAGGAGGCGCCGCGATGTCGTACGAGATCAAGCGCACTCACTACTTCTACACCAACGTCAGCGACGTCCCCGGGGAAGCCTACAAGCTGCTGTCGCTGCTGGCCGACCTCGGGATCTCGCTGCAGGCGTTCACCTCCATGCCGATCGGGCCCAACCTCACGCAGTTCACGCTCTTCCCGGCGGATGCGCAGCAGCTGCGGGAGCTGGGTGGCAAGGCGGGCCTCGAGCTGGACGGGCCGCACCCGGCGCTGCTGGTCCAGGGCGATGACGTGCTGGGCGCGCTCAGCGGCATCCACGAGCGGCTCTATGAGGCGAACGTGAACGTGTACGCGTCGAGCGGCGTGACCAGCGGGCGGGGCAGCTACGGCTACATCATCTACGTCCGGCCGGAGCAGTTCACGCTGGCGAGCCAGGCCCTGAACGTTTGACGGCAGGGCCAAGGGCCAGGGGCCAAGCGCCAAGAGAACGGCCAAAGGCCCGGGCGCAGAG
>VEPF01000305.1:0-566 GCA_012027055.1 Gemmatimonadota bacterium
CTACTACATGTAGCACCATCTGGTTGGCGAGGCGGCACGGCGCCCGGGGCGGGACCAGCGGGACGGGCGGCCGTGAGGCAGGGGCTCTCGTACGCGGCCGCCGGGCTGGGGTTGGTCCTGGTGGCTGCGCTCGCAGCCGTTGTCCTGGCCGGCGGAGGTGCCGCGCGGGCGGTTGGACTGGCCGCACTGCTGGCGTACGGGCTGCAGCTGGTCGCGTTCGGAGTGCTGCTTGCGGTCCGCGCTGACCCGCAGCTTTTTCTGGCGGGGTGGGGGGGCGGAATCCTGCTTCGCTTCGGCGCGGTCGGGGCGGTAGCCTACTGGTTGAGTCGCGACCCGGAGTTGCCGCGCGCGGTGACGCTACTCAGCCTGGTTGCGTTCATGATGCTGCTGCTGCTGCTGGAACCGGTGTTCCTGCACGGCCGGCGGTCGGGCGGTACCGCGCAAGGCGCGGCCGCGGCGGGCGTTGACGAAGGGGCGAACTGATCGATGCTGGGTGGCATGCTACCGCTGCTGCGCGCGGCCGCGCCTTGCGCGGTACCGCCCGACCGCCGGCCGTGCAGGAACAC
>VEPF01000305.1:576-9925 GCA_012027055.1 Gemmatimonadota bacterium
TGCTACCGCTGCTGCGCGCGGCCGCGCCGGACGGCGATTTCGACATCAGCGAGATGATTCTGCACCACCTGGCCGATGCGCCGGAGTGGGAATCGCCGTTCGGGGTCGTGCGTCTCCCCCAGCTGCACATCGGTTCCTTCGACATCTCCATCACCAAGCACGTGCTGTTCATGATGATCGCCGCGGCGCTGGTGGCGCTGGTGCTGATCACCGCCGCGCGCGCGGCCCGGCGGGAGCGTGCGGCCGGCGCCCGGCAGGGGCCCAGGGGCACGGCCAACGTGGTGGAAGCGGTCATCCTGTATCTGCGTGATGAGGTGGCGCTCAAGAACATCGGGCACGGCGGCGAGCGCTACGTGCCGTACATCGTGAGCGTCTTCTTCTTCATTCTGTTCTGCAATCTGCTCGGCCTGCTGCCCTGGGGGGCGAGCCCGACCGGCAACATCTCGGTGACGGCAACGCTCGCGGTCATCACCTTCTTGGTGGTGGAGTTCGCGGGCATGCGCGAGCTGGGCGCAGGTGGTTACGCGCGCACCATCTTCTATCTGCCGCCGGGGCTGCCGCTGCTCATGAAGCCCATCATCCTGCTGATCATGACGCCGGTGGAATTCCTGGGGAAGCTGACCAAGCCGTTCGCCCTGGCGATCCGTTTGTACGCGAACATGACGGCCGGGCACGCGGTGGTCCTGGCCCTGACCGGGCTGATCGTCATGTCGGGCATTGGCGGGGTGCTCTACATCGGGCTCGCACCGCTGGTGATGGCGGTGGCCATCATGGTGCTCGAGTTGTTCGTGGCGCTCCTGCAGGCATACATCTTCGCGATGCTCTCATCCGTCTTCATCGGATTGATCAGGCACGCGCACTGAGCGGTAGCACCGGTCGCCAGCGTGGCCGGAGCAGTTGGCGAGCGCGTCCGCCGGAGACGCGCCACCGGCACCGGAGCTCCCCGGAGCCGGTTGTAGGGTAGCCGGACGGGTGTCCGGCGAGAGCCGCGGGACCGGGGTGTCCGGTAGCGGCGGGTTGCGGAGACGTCGCATTCGGGGGCGGCGGCTGCGGCAACGGAGCGAACCAGCGCGACCCCGACCAGCGGGTGGAGAATTGACATGGCGATTCCGATTCTCGGATTGCTGCAGGAGGCGGTGCAGAACGACGGTGGTGCCGGCCTGTCCAATTTCGGCAAGGCAGTGGGGGCAGGGCTTACGGTGATCGGCGCCGGCATTGGCATCGGGCGCATCGGTGGCTCCATGACCGAGAGCATGGCGCGCCAGCCCGAGGTGCTGGGCAGCATCCAGACGGGCGCGATCATCCTGGCTGCGCTGATCGAGGGCGCCGCGCTGTTCGCCCTGGTGATCGCATTCCTGATCAAGTAGTTCCCGGGGGGAGGCCGGACCGGCCGGTTTCCCCCGAGCGGCGGTGAGCGAGCGAGCCATGAACCTCTTGTACGTGATCCTGCAGGAGCACGGCGGCGAGACGCCGAACGTGTTCAACCTGACCAGCAACGTTGCCTTCTGGACGCTGATCATCTTCGCGGTGCTGATGGTGGTGCTGGCGAAGTACGCGTTCCCGCCGATCCTCGGCTACGCCGCGGCGCGGGAACAGCGGATCCAGCAGGCCCTCGATGACGCCCGCCGGCAGCGGGAGGAAACCGAGGAACTGCTGGCCATGCAGCGCGAGGAGTTGACGCAGGCGCGGGTGCAGTCCCAGCAGTTGCTGCAGGAAGGGCGGCAGGCAGCGGAACGCGTGCGGCAGGAGTTGTTGCAGCAGGCGCGTGCGGAAGGTGACGAGCTGATCGACCGCACCCGTCACGAAATCGAGCGGCAGCGGGTTCAGGCGATCGAGTCGTTGCGGCGAGAGGCCGCCGAGCTGGCCATCGCTGCCGCGTCGCGCCTCCTGCGCGAACGCCTGGACAGCGCGGAGGATCGCCGACTGGTCACGGAGTACCTGAGCGGTATCGAGAGCGCTGCCCCGGGTGCGGGAGCCTCCTGAGGTGCGTGACCCGACCCTGGCCCGCAACTACGCCGAGGCGCTCTTCGAGCTGGCCGAGCGGCATGGGGCGCACGAGAAGTACCTGCGGGCCGCGCTCCTGCTGACGGAAGTGCTGGACACGAATCCGCGGGTCCGGCAGTTCCTGGAGATGCCGAAGATCGACACGCGGGCGAAGCAGCAGGCCCTGAAGCAGGCGCTGACCGGGCGAGTGCCGCCGCTCTTCATCAATTATCTGCTCGTGGTGCTGGCCAAGCGGCGGCAGCGGCTGCTCCCGGACATCGGCCGGCAGTACGCCCTGCTGCTGGATGAGAAGCTGGGCCGATTGCACGTGCAGGTGATCCTGGCGCACCGGCCCGATGCCGCCACCACGGACCGGATCGCAGCCGAGTTGAGCCGGATCCTGGGCCGGGCAGCTATCCCGCACGTGCGCGTGGATCCCGGCATTGTGGGCGGCATCATCGTTCGGTACGGCGACCGGATCCTGGATGGCTCCGTCCGGCGTCGCCTGATGTCCCTGCGGGGGCGGCTGCTGGAGGCCTCGCTGCCGCAGACGCAAACGGTCGAGGAATAGCCGCGGTGGTCCGCGGCCGGTAATGCCCTGGCAACGAGACGGCTAATGGCGAGCACGGAAGCGCAGCTGCGCGCGAGCGAGATCAAGGAAATTCTCCTCCGCGAGATCGAGAACTACTCGGAGGAGTTGAAGGTCGAGGAAGTCGGCGAAGTCCTCGAGATGAAGGATGGCGTGGCCCGCATCTACGGTCTGACGCACGCGATGGCCAGCGAGATGCTGGAGATCACGTCGTCCGAGACCGGCGAGGTGATCACGGCGCTGGCGCTCAACCTGGAAGAGGACAACATCGGCGCCGTGGTGATGGGCGAGTGGTCGCTGCTGCAGGAGGGCGATCCGGTCCGGCGCACCGGGCGGGTGCTCGACATCGGCGTTGGCGGCGCCTATCTGGGGCGCGTCGTGGACGCGCTTGGCCGGCCCATCGACGGGCGGGGCGACATCCCCCTGGAAGGGCGTCGCTACATCGACATCGTGGCTCCGGGCATCGTAAAGCGGCAGCCCGTCAAGGAGCCGTTGCAGACCGGAATCAAGGCCATCGACTCGATGATCCCGATCGGCCGCGGCCAGCGCGAGCTGATCATCGGCGATCGCGGCACCGGCAAGTCGGCGGTGGCGGTGGACACGATCGTCAACCAGAAGGGCGGCGTCGTGATCTGCGTCTACTGCGCGGTGGGGCAGCGGGCCGGCAAGGTGGCGAGCGTGGGCGAGCAGCTCAAGGAGCACGGGGCGATGGACTACACCATCGTCGTGGCGGCCAACGCTTCCGATCCGGCGCCCATGCAGTACATCGCGCCGTACGCCGCATGCGCCTTGGCGGAGCACTTCATGTGGCAGGGCAAGCACACGCTGGTGGTGTACGATGATCTGTCCAAGCAGGCCACCGCCTACCGGCAGATCTCGCTGGTGCTGCGCCGGCCACCTGGCCGTGAAGCCTATCCGGGCGACGTCTTCTACCTGCACTCGCGGCTGCTCGAGCGCGCCTCCAAGCTCTCCGACGAATTGGGCGGCGGCTCGCTCACGGCTCTGCCGATCATCGAAACCCAGGCCGGCGACGTGTCCGCCTACATCCCGACCAACGTGATCTCCATCACCGATGGGCAGATCTTCCTGGAGTCGGATCTTTTCTACTCAGGAGTCCGGCCCGCCGTGAACGTCGGGATTTCCGTGTCCCGCGTAGGAGGCAACGCGCAGACCAAGGCCATGAAGTCCGTGGCGGGTCGACTGCGCCTCGACCTGGCGCAGTATCGCGAGCTGGAAGCATTCGCGCAGTTCGGTTCGGACCTGGATGCGGCCACCCAGAAGCAGCTCGCGCGGGGTCGCCGGCTGGTGGAGGTGCTGAAGCAACCGCAGTACGCGCCCATGCCAATGGAACACCAGGTGATGGTGATCTACGCCGCCACGAACGGCTACCTGGATGACGTGCCGGTGGAGCAGATCCGGGCCTGGGAGCACGGTTTCCACGAGTTCCTGCGCGCCCAGCAGCCGCAGATCGGAGCTGCCATCAAGCGGAGTGGGCGGCTGGAGGAGTCCGTGGTGGCCGAGCTGGTCGCGGCGATCAAGGAGTACAAGCAACGGTTCGCCGGGAACGGTGCCGGTCCGGCGCGGCCGACGGGTGCTGCCGCGACGGCCCAGCCGTCCGCCGCGGGCCAGCCGCAGGCATAGGGCAACATGGCGAAGACGCGCGAGCTGCGGCGGCGGATCCGGTCCATTCGCAAGACCCGCCAAATCACGAGGACGATGGAGATGGTTTCCACGTCCAAGCTGAAGCGCGCATCCGATCGGGTGACGGCGGCGCGCCCATACGCGCGTCAGCTGGGTGATGTGATCGGCCGGCTGCTCGATCCGGAGCTGCGCGAACGCTACCCGCTGCTGCGCCGGCCGGCCGCCGCCCGGCGGGCGGCCGTCGTCATGCTGACCTCGAACCGCGGCCTCGCGGGTGCCTTCAACGTCAATCTGATCAAGGAAGCGCGCGCCCTGGTCGAACGGCTGCGCGGGCAGGGCACGGAAGTCGAGCTGCACGGCGTCGGGCGCAAGGGCATTGCGTATTTCCGCTTCCGCAAGGAGCCGCTCGCATCGACCAACACCGAGATCGGCGACCACGGCACCATCGATGATGCGGGCGCGCTGATGCAGCCGCTGCAGGCACGCTTCGAAAGGGGCGAGTTGGACGAGGTGTACGTGGTGTACGCGCAGTTCCGCTCCGCCATGTCCACTCCGCCCGGTGTGCTCAAGGTGCTGCCCATCGAGCCGCCATCGGCGGCGGCGCACACGCACGGCGGGCAACACCTGGCTCCCGACCAGGATGAAGAAAACGGCTGGATCGCGAACTACGCGCTCTCGCCGTCAGCCGAGCAGATTCTCGACCGGTTGCTGCCCCTGTACGTGCGCAATGTGATGTATCGCGCTCTGGTGGAAACTGCCGCGGCCGAGCACGGCGCGCGCCGGACCGCGATGAAGAGCGCCACCGATAACGCGGGCGATATGCTGGACACGCTGAGCCGCACCTACAACCGGGCGCGGCAGGCACAGATCACGCAGGAGATCGCGGAGATCGTGGGCGGCGCGGCGGCGCTCGAGTAACGACCATGCCGCCGCGGCGCGGAGCGGGCCTGCCGGGCGGCCGACGACGGAATCAACTACTGCAGATGGAACAGCGAGAGATGGCGACAGCCAGCGCGAATGGTGAGAAGATCGGGCACGTAGTCCAGGTCATCGGACCCGTGATCGACGTGGAATTCAAGGCCGAGGAGCTGCCGGAGATCTACAACGCCCTGCGGATCCAGGCCGAAGGCCGGGACGGTGGCCCGAGCGTGAACCTGGTGGCCGAGGTGCAGCAGCACATCGGCCGCAACCAGGTCCGGGCCGTCGCCATGTCCGCCACCGACGGGGTCATGCGCGGCATGCCCGTGCTCGACACCGGTCGGTCAATCGTAGTGCCGGTAGGCGAGGCCGCGCTGGGCCGCATCATCAACGTGCTCGGCGAGCCCGTCGATGAGGCTGGTCCCATCGATCCGGCCGTGGAGCGCTGGCCCATCCACCGCGACCCGCCGCGCTTCACGGAGCTCGAGCCCAAGACCGAGATCTTCGAGACCGGCATCAAGGTCATCGACCTGATTGCACCGTACGTGAAGGGTGGCAAGACCGGTCTTTTCGGTGGCGCGGGCGTGGGCAAGACCGTGGTGATCATGGAGTTGATCAACAACATCGCCATGGAGCACGGGGGTCGCTCGGTGTTCTGCGGAGTGGGGGAGCGCACCCGCGAAGGCAACGACCTGTGGATCGAGATGAAAGGCTCGGGCGTCATCAAGTCCACGGCGCTCGTCTACGGCCAGATGAACGAGCCGCCCGGGGCGCGCCAGCGGGTAGGCCTGTCCGGACTCACCATCGCCGAGTATTTCCGCGATGTCGAGAAGCAGGATGTGCTGCTGTTCATCGACAACATCTTCCGCTTCACGCAGGCGGGCTCCGAGGTTTCCGCGCTGCTGGGGCGCATGCCCTCGGCGGTGGGTTATCAACCCACGCTCGGCACCGAAATGGGCGAACTGCAGGAGCGCATCACCTCCACGCGGGACGGCTCCATCACCTCGGTGCAGGCCATCTACGTGCCGGCCGACGATCTGACCGACCCCGCACCCGCAACCGCGTTCGCGCACCTCGACGCGACCACCGTGCTGACTCGCGCGCTCACCGAGATCGGCATCTATCCGGCCGTGGATCCGTTGGACTCCACGTCGCGCATTCTGGACGCGCAGTACATCGGCGAGCGGCACTACAAGGTGGCCACCGAGGTGCAGCGGATACTGCAGCGCTACAAGGAACTGCAGGACATCATCGCGATCCTGGGGATGGACGAGCTCTCCGAGGAGGACAAGATCGTGGTGGGTCGCGCCCGCCGCATCCAACGCTTCCTCTCGCAGCCGTTCCACGTCGCCGAGGAGTTCACCGGCCACAAGGGGAAATACGTCAAGCTGGACGATACGGTGGAGTCATTCGAGCGGGTCGTGAACGGCGAGTTCGACCACTTCCCGGAGCAGGCCTTCTACATGAAGGGCGGGATCGAGGACGTGATTGCCCACGCCCGGGAACTGGGTTATTGAGCATGAAGGCGCCGCATCTCCGGGTTTCGGTGGTCAGTCCCGAAAGCACCCTCTACGAGGGCGAGGCCGACATGGTGGTCGCGCCCGCCTGGGACGGAGAGGTGGGCGTGCTGCGCGGACACGCGCCGCTGCTGGCGCTGCTGGGCGAAGGGTCGTTGCGGGTGCGGGCTGCAGATGGCGAGCACCGCTTCCGGATCGCCGGCGGGTTCCTGCAGGTCGCCAACGACGTGGTGACCGTCCTGAGCGAGCACGCGACCGCGGGCCCGTGAGCATGCCGCGTCGCCCCGTGGTGCGCTGAGTTCGTGCGCGCTGACCTGCACCTTCACAGCAACGCGTCCGATGGGTCGCTCTCGCCCAGCGCGGTGGCCTGGGCGGCCCGCGCCGGCGGACTCGACCTGTTCGCCATCTGCGACCATGACACGGTGGCCGGACTGGCGGAGGCGCAGGCGGGCAGTCCCGCCGGTACCCGCCTGATCACCGGGATCGAGATCTCCAGCGCCATCGGCGGGCGCGAGCTGCATGTCCTGGGCTATGGCATCGATCCCGCCTGCCCGGCGCTGCTCGCCTACACCGCCCGCGCGGCCACAGCCCGCGCCGAACGCATGCGCGAGATGATCGCCCGGCTCGCCAACCTGAGGGTGCCGGTCACCTACGACGACGTGATCGCCGCGGCCGAAGTCCCGCCCCAGTGCCTGGGCCGTCCGCACCTCGCGCGCGCGCTCATGAACCGTGGTCAGGTGCGCACCATCGGCGAGGCATTCGAGCGCTTCATCGGCAACGAATCGCCCGCCTACGTACCCGCGGACTTGTTGCCGCCCGCGGCGGCCATCGAGCTGATCCACGATGCCGGCGGCCTCGCCGTCTGGGCCCACCCGCGCCTGGAGATCTTCGATCGGGAAGTGCGCAGGCTGCGGGAGCGCGGACTCGACGGGGTCGAGTGCTATCGGCCGCGCGCCACGCCCACGGAGACGCAGTACTACGAGACCGCTGCCCGCGACCTGGATATGCTCCGCACCGGTGGGTCGGATTGGCACGGCAGCTGGCACGGCCCGCTCGGGGAGTTCGCCATTGGCGAGTCCGAGCTGGCGCTCTTCCTCGCCCGCCTGCCCTGAATCCCTCCGACGGTCAGTCCACCCGCAGAATCGCTCCCTTCAGGTACCCCGATTCCGGGATCTGCAGTACCTCGGGGTGATCCAGCGCCTGCCCCCGCCACTCCAGCAGCCGCACCGGTCGGCCCGCATCCGCAGCCGCGCTCTCCAGCAACTCGCGGAACAGCGGCATGCTCACGTGGAAGGAACAGCTGAAGGTGGCCAGCATGCCGCCGGGCGCGAGCAGCTTCAGGGCCCGGAGGTTGATCTCCTTGTAGCCGCGTGCTGCCCGCTCCACGGCACCGCGCCGTTTCGCGAACGCGGGCGGGTCGAGTACGATCGTGTCGTAGCGCGCGCCCGCTGCCTCCTGCGCGCGCAGGAAATCGAAGGCGTTGGCCTCCACCAGTTCGACGGCCGCCCGCATGGCGCCTGCCGGCTGCTGGTTCAGCTCGACGTTGACGCGGGCCCGCGCCAGCGCGTCCGCGGAGGTATCCAGGGCGGTCACGTGGTCGGCGTGGCGGGCCAGGTGCAGGGTGAAAGAGCCATGGTAAGCGAAGCAGTCCAGCGCACGGCCGCGCGCCAATTCCCCGACCCGCTGCCGGTTCTCCCGCTGGTCCAGGAACGCTCCGGTCTTCTGCCCCGTCCACGGCGCCGCCAGATACCGGACGGATCCCTCTCTGACCTCCACCCACTCGGGTACCTGGCCGTACAGCAGGTCGACGCTGCGGGGCAACTGCTCGTGCTCCCGCACGGCAACATCGTTGCGCGCCAGTATTCCGAGCGGCGTGAGTACTTCCACGAGCGCCTCGATCAATTCGGCTCGGTACGCCTCGAGGCCCGCCGAGAGCAGCTCGACTACCACGTGCCCGGCGTACCAGTCCACGATCAGGGATGGCAGTCCGTCCGCTTCCCCATGGACCAGGCGGTACGCCGTGCCGTCCACGCCCAATCGCTCCCGGTACGCACGCGCTGCGGCCAGTCGCTCCCGAAAGAACTCCCGGTCGATCGATTGCGCCGCAGCAGCAAGAAAACGCAATGCGATCTGCGAGCTCGGGCTCCACAACGCCATGCCCAGCCACTCCCTGCGCGGGCCGACCACCGCAACCGCGCCCGGCGGGCCGGCCGGCGGTTCGAGCACATCGCTGCGGTAGATCCAGGGGTGCCCCAGTCGACGCCACCGGTCGGCACCGCGCGCACTGACTCTCGCCTGTTCCAAGTTCCTCTCCAGGTGCTGCGACGCCAGCCTCAACACCTCGCAATATACCGGGCCGCACCCGGTCCTGCGCACCGAAACCGCTCCGCCACAAATGGTTGACATGCCAGCCGCCGGGAACGGTCCGGCGCATACCCGGGCGGCCGGGGACGATCCCAGGCACGAAATTCCGGGCTTCATCGGGAGGATTCTCCGAACTGCCCGGCTCGCAGTTCCACCCCGTGCCACGGCCGGTAACGCCGGGGTTCATCGACCCTTGACCGAGAAGGGAGAGCCGTTATCTTTCTCTGCTCGGCGCGAAACCAATGCGCGCTCGAGATGGGCGCTCCGGAAGCGCACGTGTTTTTTGACAAATCGGGTGTGGGAAGCTCGAGCAAGCTCGAGCGAGCACGATTAGGTA
>VEPF01000014.1:0-6894 GCA_012027055.1 Gemmatimonadota bacterium
GAGCCGTTCATTACCACCGGCAACGTGGGCGGCATGGGGCGGCTGCCGAGCTGGGGCGTGGGCTGGTACCGGCGAAAGCTCGACATCACCGCGAGCGATGCGGGCAAGTCCGTCTTCCTGGATGTCGATGGTGCGATGTCCTACGCGGCCGTGTGGCTGAACGGCCAGCTGGTGGGCGGGTGGCCGTTCGGCTACTCGTCCTGGCGCATCGACCTGACGCCGTACGTGGTACCAGGCGGAGTGAACCAGCTGGCGATCCGGCTGGACAATCCGCCCAGCTCTTCGCGCTGGTATCCGGGCGGTGGCATCTATCGCAGCGTGTGGCTCACGAAGACGCAGCCGGTGCACGTGGGCCAGTGGGGGACGTACCTCACCACGCCGCAGGTTTCGACTGCGGCCGCGACCGTGCAATTGGCGGTGACGGTGGACAATGACGCGCGGCGCGCTGCGGCGGTGAGTGTCGCCACGCAGATCTTCGCGCTGGATGCGCAGGGCCGCAGGGCGGGGAACGCGGTGGCGAGCGTGGCGCCGGCGGGGGTGCAGGTCGCGGCCGGTGCCAGCGCCACCGTGACGGGCACGGCCACGATCGCGCGTCCCCGGCTCTGGGGTCCACCGCCGCGGCAGGTGCCGAACCGGTACCTGGCCGTGACCACGCTCTCGGAAGGCGGCTTGGTGACCGACCGGTACGAGACGCGGTTCGGCATCCGGGCGCTGCGCTTCGATCCGGACTCGGGCGTGTTCGTGAACGGCGAGCGCACCTACCTCCAGGGCGTCAACAACCATCACGACCTGGGCGCGCTGGGTGCAGCGTTCAACCGGCGGGCGGCGGAGCGGCAGCTGGAGCTGCTCCGGGACCTGGGGGCGAACGCGCTCCGCACCAGCCACAATCCGCCCTCGCCGGAGCTGCTCGAGCTGACGGACAGCCTGGGCTTCCTGGTGCTGGATGAGGCATTCGATGTGTGGTATCGCCAGAAGACGCCGCTCGATTTCCACCTGATCTTCGCCGACTGGCACGAGCAGGACCTGCGGGCGATGATCCGCCGCGACCGCAACCACCCGTCCGTCTTCCTCTGGAGCATCGGCAACGAAGTGGGCGAGCAGATGGCCGGCGACTCGGGCACGGTGTCGGCTCGCGAGCTCGCGGCCATCGTGCGCGAGGAAGATCCGACCCGGCCGACGACCATGGCCATGAACTGGTCGCAACCGCAGCAGCCGTTCACCGCCACGGTCGACGTGATCGCGCTCAACTACCAGGGCATCGGCATCCGCACCGCGCCCGGCCGTTATCCGGAATTCCGCGCGCAGTTCCCGGACCGGGTGATCCTCAGCAGCGAGAGCGCGGCCGCGCTCAGCAGCCGCGGCGAGTACCTGTTCCCGGTGGCGAGCGCGATCAGCAATCCGGTGCGGCCCGGTTCGGGCGGGGACACGCTCACGCAGCACGTAAGCGCGTACGAGCTGTACGCGGCCGACTTCGGCACCTCCGCGGACCGCGTGTTCGCCGCGCAGGCGCGGAACCCGTACGTGGCCGGCGAGTTCGTGTGGAGCGGCTGGGATTACCTGGGCGAGCCGACGCCGTACTACGGCGCGCGCAGCTCGTACTTCGGCATCATCGACCTGGCCGGCTTCCCCAAGGACCGCTTCTACCTCTACCAGTCCCAGTGGCGGCCGGAGCTGCCCATGGCGCACATCCTGCCCCACTGGACGTGGCCCGAACGTGGCGGCCAGGTGACGCCGGTGCACGTGTTCACCTCCGGCGACGAAGGCGAACTGTTCCTGAACGGCCGCTCGCTGGGGCGCCGGACGAAAGGGCAGTACGAGTATCGCCTGCGGTGGGACAGCGTGGTCTACGAACCGGGCACGCTGGAGGTGATGACGTATCGCCGGGGCGCGCCGTGGGCGAGGGACGTGATGAAGACCGCGCAGGTGCCGGCACGACTCGAGTTGCGGCCGGACCGCGCCGAGATCGCCGCTGATGGGCGCGATCTGGCTTTCGTGACCGTGCGCGTGCTCGATGCGACGGGGGTGCTGGCGCCGCGCGCCCGCAATCGGATCCGGTTCCGGATCGAGGGTCCGGGCGAGATCGTGGCCACCGACAACGGCGATCCGACCAGCTTCGAGCCGTTCCCCTCGCCCGAGCGCGCTGCCTTCAACGGGCTCTGCCTGGTGATCGTCAGGGCGAAGCCCGGGCAGCTTGGAAAGATCACGCTCACGGCCGCGAGCGACGGGTTGGGCGCGGGCGTGAGTGTGATCACCGCCCGCAGCCAGTGAATGCAGACGTCGCAGGCGTGAACCGCGGAGGATACCAATGTCGCAGCTGGAGGCGCTGTCGCTGGCCGGACTCGAGCTGAGCGTGGCCCTCGGCCCTGCTCCCGGCTGCGCGCAGCAGGGCGCCGCGGTCACCGGGAAGTACCGCAACCTGTTCAGGGAAGCGGGACACCCGGACGCCGAGATCAGGGCCAAGATCGACTCCGCCTGGCAGCAGTTCTTCCATGGCGACTCCGCGACCCAGACGGTGTTCTACTGGGCGGGCGAGAACGAGCGGGGGCGGCTGGCGTTCGTGAGCGACATCAACAACCGCGACGTGCGCTCGGAAGGCATGTCGTACGCGATGATGATCGCCGTGCAGCTGGACAGGAAGGCGGAGTTCGACGCGCTCTGGAACTGGTCCCGCACGTACATGTACAACGGCGACCCGAAGCATCCCGCGTACAAGTACTACTCCTGGTCCATGAACCTGGACGGCACGCCGCGGAGCGAGTCACCGGCGCCGGACGGCGAGGAGTACTGGGTGATGGCGCTGTACTTCGCGTCCGGCCGCTGGGGCGATGGGCAGGGGATCTACGACTACCGCGCGATGGCGGACGAGCTGCTGTACGACATCAAGAACCGCGGCGTGATCGAGGGGCCGTGGAAGAGCCGGCCGGAGCGCACCGCCAGCGAAGGGGCGCAGTTCAACCCGGAGCACAAGATGGTGCGGTTCACGCCCGACACCCGCCGCCCGGACCACACCGATCCGTCCTATCACCTGCCGCACTTCTACGAGCTGTGGGGCCGGTGGGGGCCGGTGGCGGACCGGCCGTTCTGGCTGGACGCCGCGCGCATCAGCCGGGACTACTTCCAGAAGGCGACGCACCCTGTCACCGCGCTCGCGCCCGACTACGCGAACTTCGACGGTACGCCCGTAACGGCCGCGTTCAACCCGCGCTCGGGGACGTTCGGCCCGGACGCCTGGCGCACGGCCGCCAACTGGTCGGTGGACTGGTCGTGGTGGGCGGCGGACTCGCGCGAACAGGTGCTGAGCGACCGCATCCAGACGTTCTTCGAGTCGAAGGGCCGCTACGGCAATCGCTACCAGCTGGACGGCACGCCCATCGATTCCACCACGCACTCGCTCGCGCTGGTGGCCACCAATGCCATCGCCAGCCTGGCCGCGACGGACGGCGTACGCGCGGTGAGGTTCGTGGACGAGCTGTGGCGCGCGCAGATCCCGACCGGACGGTACCGCTACTACGACGGGATGTGGTACCTGATGGCGCTGCTGCACGTGAGCGGCGAGTACCGAGTCTGGACGCCGAAGGGGCTGCCGAAGCCGTAGCGGAGACGGCGCCGCCTCACCGGAGCGCGTTCAGCACCGTGTAGTAGACGTCCTTCTTGCTGAGGTCGTCGGTGAAGAGCAGCGGCTTGCGCACGTTGCCGGGCGTGAGCCAGGACTCGCCGTCGTTGACGCCCCACACCACGATGGCCTCGCAGGCGCTCACCAGCCGGCAGGCGCCGATGATGTTGGCCCACGCCTGGTTCTGCGCCTGCAGCTCGACCGTGCCGCCGCCCTCGACCGGCAGCCGCACGTCCAGCTCCGTCAGGTGGATCTTCAGGCCGAGCGACGCGAACCGCTGCAGCGTGGCGAAGTAGACCTGCTGCGCGGCCGCTCCCGAACCGCCCGCGGTGATGGCCAGGTGTGCCTGCAGCCCGATCCCGTCGATGGGCACGCCCGCGGCCTTCAGGCGGGTGATCCAGGCCACGGTGGAGTCCTGCTTGGGGCCGGGTGTCTCGAGGTTGTAGTCATTCCAGAAGAGCAGCGCGGCGGGATCGGCGGCGCGCGCACTCCGGAAGACGGTCTCGAAGAAAGCGGTGCCGCCCAGGGAGCGGGCGAAGAGCGTGTCGCGCAGCAGGCCCGAGTCGTCGATCGGCTCGTTCACCACGTCCCACGCGTAGATCCTGCCCTGGAAGTGGGTCACCACTCCGTTGATGTGCTCGGTGAGCACCACCCGGGCGGTGTCCGCGGACCAGTTCTGGCTCCTGATGTAGGCGGGCACCTGGTTGTGCCAGGTGAGGGTGTGCCCGCGCATCTTCATGCCGTTCCTGAGCGCGAACGCCACCATCGAGTCCCCCCAGAACCAGTTGTAGGCGTCCCGCCTGGGCTGGACGGCGTCCCACTTCATGTCGTTGCCGGCGACCAGCATGGAGAACTCGCGCGCCAGGATCGCGTCGTAGGCAGCGCTGTTGGCCGACCGGAAGCCCGCATAGATGGACGCGCCGAAGTAGCGCCCGGTGCGCGCGGCCATGCCCTTGAGCGTGCTTGGGAAGGTGTCGGTGGGCGGCTGACACTTCACCTGCGTGGGGTCTTCCGTGCAGCTCTTGTTCTTCGGGCCTGTGGGCGTATCGCCGCCGCAGGCGGCGAGCGTCGCGGTCGCGACGAGCGCGAGCGCCACGCCGCGCGGTGCAAAGCCGGGGCGTGGGCGCCAGGCGGGACTTTCCGGACGTGCCGCGTTCACACTGCCGGGACGCGAGCGTGCGTCGGGAGCAGGGCGGACAGCACCGGATTCCTCATGGTCTCGTCCTCGAATCCGGGGTGAAGGCGCGCGCTCAGAAGCGCGCGGGAACGCTCCAGGCCAGCACGGCACCGCCCCGACCTGCCGGCAGCACCTGTGCGGAGAGCAGCCAGCGGTCGATGAAATTCCCGGGGTGGCGATGGGTGTAGCGCACCACCGCGATGCCGCTGAACGTGCCGATCGCCGCCCCGGCCAGGACATCGCTGGCCCAGTGCCGGTCATCGTACATGCGCGCCAGGCCGACCAGCGTCGCGGCGCCGTACATGGTGGTGCCGACCACGACTTTCAGGCCCGGCCAGGTCTGCGCCTCATCGATCCAACGGCTGCTCTCGGCGGTCACGGCGGCCGCGAGCGAGAACGCGGCCGTGGCATGCCCGGACGGGAACGACTTGTACTGGTTGCCTTCGAGGCCGCGCAGGAACGCGTAGGAATCGGGCGTGGCATCGCCGGAGAGGTACGGCCGGGCGCGCCCGAAGGCCGCCTTCAGGACGCTGGTGATGGTGCTGGCCAGCATGATCGTCTCGGTACCGTGCAGCCCCATTTTCGCGATATGCGGCCAGCCCGCCACGCGGCCCGCCACGTAGAGCGAGGGCGCGATGATCGCGGCGCCCGGGTCGCCCAGGTGGTTGAAGAACGATGCGGCGTCCTGCAGGGTCCGGCTGTCCTGGTAGACGGGCTGGCGGATGTGGCGCGCGAGCTGCCGGTCCGCGGGCATGAGCGCGACCGTACCAGTCACGAACCCGGCCGCGAGCAGCGCGTCACCGCTCGTGAAGAACGGCTGTGCCGCGCGGCTGGAATCGGGGGCCGAGCCGGTCTCCTGGGCCTGCAGCCCGGCCGCCGGAGCGCAGGCCAGCAGCAGGACCAGGATGGTGGTGCGCATGCAGCCAATCTCGATGAGCCGGTGCGCAGGCGACAGCCCGTTGCCGTGAGGTTCGGGCCACGGCCAGCGCGCGCCGGCGCCGGCCGCCGGGCGTCGCCGGCCGAGGGCAAGGGTTCCGAGGGTGCTGGTTCTGCCGGCCGGACTTGGTATTTTCCTGACATCCCGTCGGTCGTGGGGCGGCATCTTGCTCAAGGTCCGTGGCTCACGTCCATGCGCAGCCCTGATCGCCGCTGGTCCGCGATTCTCCTGGTCGCGGTGCTGCTGCCCTCCACAGCACTGGTCAGCATTGCTGTACGCATGGTGCGCCAGGAGGGCGAGCTGAGCCGGTCGCGGGCGACCCAGGCGCGGCGCGCCGCGATCCTGCAGGCGGGACGGGAACTGCAGCTGAGCATCGACCGCATCGCGACCGGCACGCCACCGGACTCGGTGGTCGTGCTGGCCACGTCGGTCCGGGCCGGGACGTTCGCCCTGCCGTGGGAGACCGGCACGCGCACGCGGCCGCTCGCCGATCCGACGCTCCAGGCCGCCAACCGCCACGAACAACGCGGCGAGCACGCCGCTGCCGATACCCTGTACCTGCGGGCCACCGCTTCGAGTGACACGCTGGTCCGGCGGCTCGCACTGCTCTTCCGCGCCCGCAATGCGGCGCGCTCGGGCCGGCTGGCCGAGGCGCGCGCATGGTATCAGCCGTTGCTCCAGCTGCCGCTGTCCCAGACCGATGAAGAGGGGATGCCGTTCGCGCTCTATGCCGCCGACTGGCTGAGCCGCAACGGTGCCTCCCGGACCGCCATCGAGAGCGCGCTGCAGGCCAGCGCGCGGGAGGCGGCGAGGCCGCTCGGCCGCGTGGCCCTCTATGGCCTGCGCGCCTACCAGCACGGGCCCGACTCCGCCCGGGCCGAGCAGCAGATCGCCGACGCGGAACGACTGGTGGCCGTGCGTCGCGATTACGCGCAACTGCTCGCCGCAGCCGCGCAGCAGGAAGGCCCCGCCTGGCTCCCGTACGGAACGCCTCCCTGGCTGGTGCGCGCGGAAGCCGCCCGCGTGGTGGTGGTCCGGCCGCAGCCGATCCTCATGTCCGCCGGCGCGAGGCTGGCGCCGCGCTCGGCGGCCGGGGCCGAACCGCTGGGCGCGGCGTTCCCGGCCGTGTATGCGGCCGCAGTCGGCAGCCCGGCCGCCGCCCCGGCC
>VEPF01000014.1:6904-9841 GCA_012027055.1 Gemmatimonadota bacterium
TACCAGCAGTCCGCCGACCCGGCCAACGCCGGCGGACTGCTGGTAACGGTCGTGGTGCTGGCCCTCGGGCTCACCGCCGTCAGTGCCTTCCTCCTCTGGCGCGATGTCCGGCGCGAGGTGGCCCTGGCCGAGCTCCGCACCCAGTTCGTGAACGGCGTGTCCCACGAGCTGCGTACGCCGCTAGCGGCCATCCGCATGAACTCCGACCTGCTGCGCCTGGGAATCGTGCCGCCCGAGGAAGGCGAGGAGTGCTTGCAGACGATCGCCCGCGAGACCGAGCGGCTTTCCCGGCTCATCGACAACGTGCTCGACTTCTCCCGCCTGGAGCGGGGTGAGCTGGTCTACAACCTGCGGCCGGTCGACCTGGCCGCCCTCGCGCATGAGCTGCAGCGGAGCGTCGCCGACATGCTGCAGCGGCAGGGGTTCGAGCTGCACGTCGATGTCGATCCGGACCTGCCTCGCATCACTGCCGACCCGGACGCCCTCACGCAGGCCGTCATGAATCTGCTCTCCAATGCCGTGAAGTTCTCGGGCCCGGCGCGGCGCATCGAGCTCGCCTTCCGGCGCAGGGATGACCAGGTCGTGATTCAGGTCACCGACCAGGGCTGCGGCATCAGCGCGGGCGCCCGCGACCGGATCTTCGAGAAGTTCTACCGCGCGCCGGAAGCCCGGGCGGTCGGGATTCCCGGCGCGGGCATCGGCCTGGCCCTGGTGGCGGACATCGTCCGCAAGCACGGCGGTACGGTGAGCGTGGAGAGCCAACCGGGGCAGGGAAGCACGTTCACCATCAACCTGCCGGCGCGCGCATGAGACCGAACCGGGTGCTGGTCGTGGAAGATGATCCCGCCATGCTGCGGGGACTCACCACGGCGCTGCGGGCCGAGGGCTACGAGCTGATGACCGCCGAGCGCGGCGATGAAGCGCTCAAGCAGCTGCGCGGCCGCCAGCCGGATCTGGTCCTCCTCGACGTCATGATCCCGGTGGTGAGCGGCTTCGAGGTGTGCCGCACCGCCCGGGCGGAAGGCATCAAGGTCCCGATCATCATGCTCACCGCGCGCGGGCTGGAGACGGATCGCGTGAGCGGCCTCGATCTCGGGGCCGATGACTACGTCACCAAACCGTTCTCCTTGCCCGAACTGCTCGCGCGGGTGCGGGCCCTGCTCCGGCGCACCCACCCGGCGGACGAGTTGCCCGGCCGGCTCGAGTTCGATGACGTCGCGGTCGATTTCGAGAAGTACGAGTGCACCAGGGCGGGGCAACACCTGCAACTGTCACCGAAGGAATACGGAGTACTGCGTCTGCTGGCCGCGCGCCACGGGGAGGTGGTGAGCCGGGCGGAGCTGCTCGACCGAGTGTGGGGCTACGAGTCCTGCTCCACCACCCGGACCGTGGATACGCACGTGGCCACGCTCCGGGCCAAGCTGGGTGACGACTCGCCGCACCCTCGCCGGCTGCTCACGGTCCATGGAGTCGGCTACCGGCTCGACCTCACAAAACCCTGACAGGCAGTTGACAGCAGCCGGACACGGCACGGGCGCGACCACGGCACAATGGACGCGGGACTCCAACGGAGCGGCGATCATGGGCATTCGGTGGCTGCGAGGCGTGCTGGTGACGGGCTGCCTGCTGTGGGCCGGCAGCGTCCAGGCACAGACCAGCGCGCAGCTGTACGAGCAGGCGCTGCGCAAGGAACGGACGGAAGGCGATCTGCCGGCGGCCATCGCGCTGTACCAGCGGGTGGCCGCGGGGGCAGACCGCGAGCTGGCGGCGCGGGCGCTGATCCGGGCCGGAGAGCTGTACGAGCGGTCCGGCCAGCAGGAAGCCGTGAAGACGTACCGGCGAGTCGTGTCCGAGTTCGCCGATCAACAGGAGCCGGCCCGGACGGCCCGGGAGCGGCTCGCGGCCCTCGAGGCCAAACCCGGTGCAGCCCCGGCCGCCGGCGGACTGGCGCTGCGCCAGGTGACCGGCAACAACCTCGACCCGAGCGGAATGCCCAGCGCGGACGGGCACTACCTGACCTTCACGGACTGGAGCACCGGGGGCAACCTGGCGCTGTTCGACCTGGTTGCGGGGACGAACCGCCAGTTGACGCGGAGCGCCGCAGTCGACGGGGGTGGCGGCTACGTGCTTGCCTCAGCGATCTCGCGCGATGGCAAGCGCATCGCCTACTACTGGGCCGCCCCGCCGTGGGTCCCGCAGGTGCGCATCATCAACAGCGACGGCAGCGGCGCGCGGGTCCTGTTCGCGAACCAGGACCCGACCGTGGGCGAGCTGCAGGTCCCCGACTTCCCGCCCGACGGCCAGGCCGTGGCCGTAGTCCTATTCGGTCCTGCGGGCCTGGTGCGATTCGGGCTGCTGTCCACGGCCGACGGCAGCTTCCAGGTCCTGAGGCGGCTGCAGGATGCCGGCTACCCGCTTCGGATGGCGGTCTCCCCGGATGGGAAGTGGATCGCGTACGACGAGATCGTCGACACGATCACCGTGGCGCGGGACGTCGTGATCGTGGCGCGCGATGGCGTCGAGAAGGCGCGCATCTCGCACCCCTTCGGAAACCAGAACCCGATCTGGACGCCGGACGGCAGGCATCTGCTCTTCTCCAGCGCCCGTTCGGGTGAGCTCGGCCTGTGGGCCGCGCGCGTCACTGAAGGCGTGGCCGGGAATCCGGTCGAGGTGAAATCGAACATGCCCTGGGGCTTCACTCCCATGGGATTCGCCGGCGACCGGCTACTTTACCAGCAGGCTACCGGCCGCGGCGATGTGTTCGCCGTCGAGTTCGCCGAGCAGGCCGGCCGCGTGGCCGGGACGCCGGTCAACCTCCTGCCCACCTACCAGGGGAGGAACACCAAGGGCGTGTGGACCCGGGATGGCAAGAAGCTGGTCTACGCTTCGCGCCGGGGCGCCGTCAGCACCTCCTCGGCGGGGCACATGGTGGTACGC
>VEPF01000075.1:0-1647 GCA_012027055.1 Gemmatimonadota bacterium
ACGGTGAACGCGGCCGTGAGCGCGAGCACCATCCCCAGCCGGCGGCGGCCCAGCTCGCGGCCGGCCGCGACGGGGCCGTGCCGGTGGTCGTGCGGGTGATCGTGGGCGGGCACGCTCTAGCTTATCCCGCGGGTCGGAGTTCGTCCACACTCGGAGCCGGACGTCCCGCAACGGGTCGCTCGCGCCACCGGGAATCCCCGTTCCCGGCGCTTCCCGCGGGAGCCGAACCGGGCTTCGAAACCGGGGCGAAGTCGGTTGCCGGCACCCGGCGGCGCCGCTACCTTTGGGACCTTGGCAGCATCTCGAATCTCCACCCAAGTTACGGCGTGACAACGAAATCCGCACTCAGCCCGAGGCTCGCGGTGGACCGGCTGCCGCCCCCTGGCGGGCGCCACCTGTAGCCAGGCATGTCGTTCGTCCACCTGCACACGCACAGCGAGTATTCGCTGCTGGATGGCGCGAACCGGATCCCGGAGCTGATCGCCAGGGCGATCGAGCTGGAGATGCCGGCACTCGCGCTCACCGATCACGGCTGCCTGTTCGGGGCCTGGGAGTTCCAGGAAAAGGCCAGGAAGGCCGGGCTCAAGGCCGTGATCGGCATGGAGGCCTACGTGGCGCCGGGCGACCGGCGGGTGCGCCGGCTGGAGAGCACCATCGCGCCGAGCGCGGGGGCCGGCGCACTCTACATCGCCGATGAGAAGTACTACCACCTGGTGCTGCTGGCCCGGGACCAGGAGGGCTACCGGAACCTGGTCCGGCTGACGTCGATCGGGTACCTGGAGGGTTTCTACCACCGGCCGCGCATCGACCGCGAGGTGCTGGCCAAGCACTCGGGTGGCCTGATCGTCTCATCGGCCTGCATGGCCGGGGAAGTGGCGCGCCACCTGGCGGCGGGCCGCTGGGAGGCGGCGCGTGCGACCGCCTCCTGGTACGCGAACACCTTCCCGGGGCGCTACTACCTGGAAGTGCAGGCGCACGACACGCCCGGCCAGCACGAGCTGAACGGGAAGGTGTTCCGGCTGGCCGAGGAGCTGGGCCTGCCCGTGGTCGCCACCAACGATGCCCACTTCCTGCGCGCGTCCGACCACGAAGCGCACGATGTGCTGCTGTGCATCGGCCTGGGCAAGGACCGCGACGACCCCAACCGCATGCACTACGATCGGGGGCTGTACTTCAAGTCCGCCCCGGAGATCGCGGAGCGCTTCCCGGACCGGCCGGACGTGCTGACCAACACGCTCGCCATCGCCGAGAGCGTCGAGGTCCACGGGGAACACCCCTACTACGTGCCGTCTTTCCCGCTGCCCGCGGACGTGGCCTCGGAGGCCGAGCTGCTGCGCCGGCTCACCTTCGAGCGGGCACACGCCCGGTTCGGCACGCCGCTCCCGGACGTCTGGGAGGCGCGTCTCAACTACGAGCTGGGGGTGATCACCAATCCGCGGGCCGACTACGCGGGCTACTTCCTGATCACGCAGGACTTCATCAACTGGGCCAAGCAGCGCGGCATCCCGGTGGGCCCGGGCCGCGGCTCGGCGGCCGGCTCGCTGGTGGCCTACGTGCTCGGGATCACGGATTGCGACCCGCTCCGGTTCGACCTGCTGTTCGAGCGTTTCCTCAATCCCGAGCGCGTGTCCATGCCGGCCATCGACG
>VEPF01000075.1:1657-9818 GCA_012027055.1 Gemmatimonadota bacterium
GGACTCGGTCGGGCAGATCATCACGTTCGGAACCATGAAGTCCCGGGCGGTGATCCGGGACGTGGGCCGGGTGCTGGGCTTCGAGCCGGCGGAGACGGACCGGCTGGCCAAGCTGATCCCGAACGCGCCCAACAACTCGCTCACGGTGGCGGAAGCGGCCGAGCGGGTGCCGGAGCTGCGCGCGCTGATCGAGACCGACCCGCGCGTGGCGCGCCTGGTCGAGTTCGCGAAGGGCCTGGAGGGGCTGTCGCGGCACGCGAGCGTGCACGCGGCCGGGATCGTAATCGCGCCCGGCCCGCTGCAGGAGTACGTGCCCGTGTGCACGCAGTCCACGCGCGGGGCGGGCGCGGGCGAGAACGGCGGCGACGAGAGCGTGCAGGTCACGCAGTGGGACATGAACGCGCTCGAGAAGGCCGGGATGCTCAAGATGGACTTCCTGGGCCTGAAGACGCTGACCGTGATCTACGAGGCCGCGGACCACGTGCGGCGGCGGCATGGCGCGCTGCGGCACCCGGACACCGGCAGCGAGTACGCGCGCATCGAGGATGTCCCGCTCGACGACCCCAAGGTCTACGAGCTGCTGGCGCACGGCGGAACGGCGGGCGTGTTCCAGTTCGAATCGCCGCTGGCCACGGACAAGCTGCGGGCCATGAAGTGCGACTGGTTCGAGGACCTGGTGGCGACCAACGCGCTGATCCGTCCCGGGCCGCTCGACTCGGGAATGGCGGACGTCTACATCCGCCGCAAGCTGGGCCGGGAGCCGGTGCGCTACCCGCACCCGAAGCTGGCGGACGTGCTGTCCTCGACCTACGGCGTCATCACCTATCAGGAGCAGGTGATGCGCATGGCGCAGGTGCTGGCCGAGTTCACGCTGGCGGAAGCGGACGTGCTGCGCAAAGCGGTCGGCAAGAAGGACATGGAGCTGATCCACAAGGAGGTCGGGAAGTTCAAGCGGCGGGCGGTGGCCGCGGGCGTGGAGCCGCACACCGCGGAGGCGATCGCGGAGCAGGTGGTCACGTTCGGGCGGTACGGCTTCAATCGGTCGCACAGCGTCGCTTACGCGCTCCTGAGCTACCAGACCGCGTGGCTCAAGCGGCACTACCCGGCCGAGTTCATGGCCGCGCTGCTCAGCTCCGTGGTGGACAAGACCGACGACGTGGTGCACTACATCGCGGAGTGTCGCGAACTGGCGCGCTACATCCCGGAGCTGCCGCACGGCCTGCACGTGCTGCCGCCCTCGGTGAACGAGTCCGGCTGGAAGTTCACGCCCGTGGCCAGGGACGCGATCCGCTTCGGGCTGGGCGCGCTCCGCGGCCTGGGCGCGGGCGCGGTGAACTCGCTCCTGGAGGCCCGCTCGAAGGAGGGCGAGTTCCATTCGCTGTTCCAGCTGGCGGACCGGGTGGACCTGCGGCTGGCGGGCAAGCGCTCGCTGGAGGCCCTCATCCAGGCCGGCGCCTGCGACACCTTCACGCAGCCGTCCGGGCACCGGGCGCAGCTGCTGGGTGGGCTGGAGACGGTGATGCGGGAAGCGCAGCTGCGGCACGAGGAGCGCGCGAGCGGGCAGGTCTCACTGTTCGACCTGGGCGGCCCCCAGGCCTCGCCGGGCCGGCCCGAGCCGCAGCTGCCGGACCTGCCGCGCTGGCCGGAGAGCGAGCGGCTGGCCCGGGAAAAGGAGATCCTGGGCTTCTTCATCAGCGGCCACCCGCTGGAGCGCTACCGGGACGAGGTGCGGGTCTTCGAGACGGTGCACACGGCCGGGCTGAAGGCTTTCCGGGACCAGAAGGTGGAGCTGGCCTGCGTGGTCACGGCGGTCACCCGGCAGCTGTCCAAGAAGAACGCCTCGGAATGGGGCCGGATCACGGTGGAGGACTTCCACGGCACGGCCACGGTGCTGGCGTTCGGCGACGCGTGGGACCAGTATCACGACTTGCTGGTGCAGGATGCGCCGGTGCTGATCCGGGGGACGGTGTCCGGGCGCGATCGGGACGAGGACGCGCCGCCCATCTTCCTGGACAGCGTGGTACCGCTGGCCAGCCTGCGGCAGTCCGGCTCGCTGGCGGTGGAGCTGGCGCTGGCGGGGGGGATGTCGCCAGACTCGCTGACGGCGGCCGGCGCGGTGCTCCGGGCCAGCCCGGGTCCGGCCCCGCTGTACGTGGTGGTGCAGGAGGAAGGCAACGGCGGCGGCCGGCAGGTGCGGCTGCGGTCGAAGAGCATCAACGTGGCGCTCAGCGACGGGCTGCTCGCGCAGTTGCGCGAGCGGTTCGGTGCCGAGCGCGTTCGCCTGGTCCGATCCTGAGGAGCTGCCTTGAGCCCTGCGGCGCTGGAAAAAGAGATCGCTGAGCTGGAGCGGCAGATCGCCTCGCTCAAGCAGATGGCCGACGAGCACGAGCTCGATGTCGGCGCCGAGCTGCGCAAGCTGGAGGTGAAGCTGGAGCGGCGGCGGCGCGAGTCGTACCAGAACCTGAGCGCGGTGGAGCGGGTGCAGCTGGCGCGGCACTCGAAGCGGCCGTTAACGCAGGCCTACCTGGAGCGGGCGATCACCGCCATCAAGGAGCTGCACGGCGACCGCGCGTTCCGCGATGATGAAGCTCTCGTGGGCGGCTGGGCCCGGCTGAACGGCGAGTCCGTGATGCTGATCGGGCACCAGAAGGGCCGCGACATGAAGGAGAACCTGCGCCGCAACTTCGGCATGCCGCACCCGGAGGGCTACCGGAAGGCGCTCCGGCTGATGCAGCTGGCAGAGAAGTTCGGGCGGCCGGTGGTCACGCTGATCGACACGCCGGGAGCCTACCCGGGGATCGGCGCGGAGGAGCGCGGGCAGGCGGAGGCGATCGCGCGCAACCTGCGGGAGATGGCGCGGCTGCGGGTACCGATCCTGGCGGTGGTGATCGGCGAGGGCGGCAGTGGCGGCGCCCTGGCGCTGGGCGTGGCGGCCCGGATCCTGATGCTGGAGAACGCGATCTACAGCGTGCTCTCGCCGGAGGGCTGTGCGGCGGACCTGTGGAAGACGGCGTCGGCCAAGGACCTGGCGGCAGAAGCGCTGAAGCTGACCGCCCGGGACCTGCAGCGGCTCGGGGTGATAGATGAAGTGGTGCCGGAACCGGTGGGCGGGGCGCAGCTGGACTGGGACGCGGCCGCGGCGCAGCTGCAGGCGGCCATGACCCGGCACCTGCAGGCGCTGACGGCCGTGGACCCGGACACGCTCCGGCAGCAACGCTGGCAGAAGTACGAGGCCCTGGGCGCGTGGGTGGAGCGGCAATCGAAACCCCGGCGCTCGGGCAAGCACTGACGAAGCCAACGGACGGGGCCGCATGGCCCAGGAGATAGAAGTCAGCTTCAAGGGCAATCGGCGCCCGTACTCCGCCGCGGAGCTCCCGGTGGAGCGGGCGCAGCACGTGATCGTCGAGGCCGACCGGGGCGAGGACCTGGGCCGGGTCACGGCCGCGGGCGCGATCGCGGAGCGCAAGTGCGCGGGCTGTGCCGCGGACTGTGCCGCGCCGGCGCCCGTGCAGCGGGTGTTGCGGCCCGCGCTCGAGGAGGAAGTGCTGCGCGCCGCGGCGCTGCGCGCCGACGAGCCCCGGGTCCGGCGGATCACGCGCGAGAAGGTGCTGCAGTACGGCCTGAAGATGAAGGTGAGCGAGGCGGAATGGCAGTTCGACCGCAACAAGCTCACGATCTACTTCACGGCCGAGAAACGGGTGGACTTCCGGGAGCTGGTGCGGGACCTGGCCCGCACCTTCCGCACGCGCATCGAACTCAAGCAGATCGGCGTCCGCGACGAGGCCGCGCTGCTCGGCGGAGTGGGACGCTGCGGCCGCGAGCTGTGCTGCTCGTCATGGTTGCGCGAGCTCAAGCCGGTGAGCCTGCAGCTGGCCAAGGACCAGCGGCTCTCGCTCAATCCCGCCCAGATCTCCGGCTGCTGCGGCCGGCTCATGTGCTGCCTGACCTACGAGCACGACAGCTACGTGCAGGCGCGCAAGCGCTTCCCGCGCGAGGGCAAGAGCATCACCACCGCGCGCGGCCGGGAGAAGGTGGTCAGCATCGACATCTGGCGGGAGCGGGTGCTGCTCCGCGATGAGGAAGGCAACCGCCGCACGGTCGAGCTGGAGGAGCTGAAGAAGGAAGTGGCCGCGGCCGGCGGCGAGCCGGAGCGGGAAGCCCGGCCGCCGGAGCGGCGGCCGCGGGAGCGGGCGGAGGAGTACCCGTTCCACCCGAAGCGGCCGGGGAACGGCGGTGCCGAGGACGGGGAGGACGAGGCGTGAGCGGCAGCAGGTTCTACATCACCGCGGCGATCGATTACGCGAACGGCGCGCCGCACATCGGTCATGCCATCGAGAAGATCGGCATCGACGCCATGGCGCGTTACCGGCGGCTGTGCGGCCAGGCCGTGCACTTCGTGCTGGGCATGGACGAGCACGGCCTCAAGGTGCAGCAGAGCGCGGAGGCTGCCGGGATCTCGCCCCAGCAGTGGGTGGACGAGATCGCGACCCGCTTCGAGGCGGCCTGGCGCCGGCTCGCCATCGGCTTCGACGACTTCATCCGCACCACCCAGCCGCGCCACGAGCGCGCCGTCGCGGAGATGGTGCGCCGCATGGCCGCGGCCGGCGATTTCTACCGCGGCAGCTACGAGGGCTACTACTGCGTCGGGTGCGAGGCGTTCAAGCGCGAGGACGAGCTGGTCCGCAACGAGCGGGACGAGCTGCGCTGCCCGGTGCACCCCGGCCGGGAGGTGACCTGGACGCACGAGGAGAACTGGTTCTTCCGGCTCTCGAGCTACCAGGACCGGCTGCTACGGCTGTTCGACGAGCAGCCCGACTTCCTGCAGCCCGAGGGACGGGCCAACGAGATCCGGCGGGTGATCGAGGGCGGCCTCGAGGACATCTCGGTCTCGCGCGCGCGGCTGCCCTGGGGCATCCCCTGGCCAGGCGATCCCGAGCACACCGTCTACGTCTGGATCGATGCGCTCACCAACTACCTGGCGGCCGCGGGCTTCCCGGACGGCGACCATGAGCGGCTCTGGCCGGCCGATTACCACGTGATCGGCAAGGACATCACCCGCTTCCACTGCGTCTACTGGCCGGCCATGCTGATGAGCGCCGGCCTGCCCCTGCCCCGGCACGTCTGGGCCCACGGCTTCATCAACTTCGGCGGCGCCAAGCTCTCCAAGTCCGAAGGGGTGAGGTTCGAGCTCGAGGAACTGATCGAACGGCATGGGCCGGAGGCGCTGCGCTACTACCTGCTCCGCGAGATCCCCTGGAACGGGGACGGCGAGTGGTCCCTGGAGCGCTTCGACGAGCGCTACGTGTCCGAGCTGGCCAACAACCTCGGCAACCTGGCCAACCGCACCATCTCGATGATCGAGCGCTATCGCGGCGGGGTGGTGCCGGGGCGCCGCCAGGAAATCAAGGACCAGCAGATCGCGGCCGCCGTGCTCCGCTACCGCGGCGTGATGGATGCCAACCTGCTGCACCAGGGGATCGCCGCCGCCATGGAGCTGGCCTCCTACGCCAACGGCTTCGTGGAGGCACGCGCACCCTGGGCCCAGGCCAAGGACCCGGCCCGGGCCGCCGAGCTGGATGACCCGCTCGCGGCGCTCGCCCGCGTGGTCGCCACCCTGGCCACCCTGCTGCAGCCCTTCATGCCCGTCAAGATGGCCGAGCTGGGGGCGCAGCTTTCCCTGCCCGACCCCGTCCCGCTGGACGCGCTGACCGGCCTGGACCTGGCCGGCCGCCCGGGCGCGCGCGGCCCGGTGCTGTTCCCGCGGCCGGAGCAGGAAAAAAAGCCAACGAAGTAGGGATTTCCCCCGGGGGCTGTCGGGTTGACAGCCCTCGACCCGGCTGGCTATCCTGCCCCCCGCTTCCCGAAGCGGGGCGATCACTTTTCGCGGGTGCGGCGCCAGCCGGGCACGGCAGCGTGCCGGAGGGCGCGCCGCAGCTGTGAAGTCGTGCTTTTCCGACCGGTGAGAATGACGCGATCGCAGCGGCAGGACGGTACCAGGGCGGAGGGTGAGCGGGCCCGGCGGCGTTTTCGGATGCCGCGCGAAGCGGCCGGGCTCAGCATCGCGCTGGTGCTGCTGGTCGGAGCCGCCATCAGTTCCGCGCTGACCGGTGTACCGCTGGCCGGCAGCGACCCCGATGCCACCACCCAGCTTGCTGCCAGCAGCAGTTTCCTCCGCGTCGAGCTCCCCCGCCTGCAACTGTTCGGGACCGGTGTGCGCCGGTCCGTGGCGGAGCTGGAGCGGCGGGACCAGGCCTTCCGGCTGCTGGCGGGCCTGGACGCGGCGGGCAGGGAGCCGGAGGCGGCGCTCGAGCCGGTGCCGCGTCTGGCCACGGATGCGGAGGCCGCGCGGCGGGCGTACGGCACGCCGGTCGATCTCGGCTCGGTGGTCCAGCGGGCGAGGCGGGTTTCGTTCAGCTGGCGCGAGGCGGAGGACTCGGTGGCGGAGCTCGCCGACCGGCTGGCGGCCACGCCCTCGATCGTGCCCCCGCACGGGTTCATCAGTTCCGGCTTCAGCCGGGGCCGGCTGCATCCGATCCTGGCGTTGCGGCGGCCGCATCGGGGTCTGGACATCGTGGCGCCGTACGGCAGTCCGATCGTGGCGTCGGCGCGCGGGCGGGTCACGTCGGTGGGCTACGAGCGGGCGTACGGCCTGACCATCGAGATCGACCACGGCCGGGGCATGGTGACGCGCTACGCGCACGCGTCGAAGGCCCTGGTCCAGGTCGGCCAGGAAGTGGCCCGGGGCGACACGATCGCGCGGGTGGGCCGGAGCGGCCTGGCCGACGGACCGCACGTGCACTACGAGGTGCTCGTGAACGGCGAGCCGAAGAACCCCCGCCGTTACATCTTCAGCGCGAACATCATCCCGCACTGACTGACAGTCCGCCAGCAATCCGACAGCATATGCACGGGCGAGCGGGGCCGGTCACGGTCGCACATAACCCTCGGACCGCGCCGGTCCGGCCGTAGCGGGGCCGACCGGACGCGCACGGGAGTGCGCATGGGTGAGGAACTGGCAGGCGGGCCGGCGCGGTTGTCGCTCGAGATCGAGAGCGATGGCAGCGCGTGGCTGACGTTCGACAATCACGCGGAGCGTCCGAACATCCTGGCCGCGCAGGTGCTGGCGGAGCTGGACGCTCTGCTGGACGAAGTGGCGGTGGCGGCGGGCGAGGGCCGGGCGCGCGCGCTGGTGATCCGGAGCGGCAAGGACGGCTCGTTCCTGGCGGGCGCGGACGTTCGGGAGATCGGCGCCGTCCACGATGCCGCCGCGGGTGAGGCGGCGGCGCGCCCCGGCCAGCAGCTAGTCCGGAAACTGGACCTGCTGCCGCCCCCGACGGTGGCGGCGGTGGACGGGATCTGCCTGGGTGGCGGGACGGAGCTGATCCTGGCCTGCGACTACCGCCTGGCCAGTGACCGTCCGGAGACCAGGATCGGGCTGCCGGAGATCAAGCTCGGGATCATCCCGGGCTTCGGCGGCACCACGCGCCTGCCTCGCCTGATCGGCATCAGGGCGGCCCTCGACCTGATCCTCACCGGCAAGAACCTGGACGCCCGGCGCGCGCTCAAGGCGGGCCTGATCGACGAGCGGCTGCATCCCGCGCAGCTGTACTACCGGGCGCGCGCGGTGGCGCTGGAGCTGGCCGGGGGCAAGCGCCTCGACCGGCCCGCGCGACCGCTGCCGGTGCGCCTGCTGGACGGGACCCTCCCCGGCCGCAGGCTGGTGCTCGGCCAGGCCCGGAAGCAGGTGCTGAAGGAGACCCGCGGCCACTACCCCGCCCCACTGGCCGCGCTGGAAGTGATCGCGGCCTCGCACGGCAAACCACTGGAGGACGCGCTCGCCATCGAGGCGCGGGCACTGGGGCGACTGATCGTGACGCCCGAGTGCCGGAACCTGGTCCACGTATTCGGCCTGCTGGATGGCGCCAAGAAGGCGGGGCCGCGCGACATCGCGCCCCGGCCGGTTGGTCGCACGGCGGTGGTGGGTGCGGGCGTGATGGGCGGCGGCATCGCGCACCTGCTGGCCGGCCAGGGCCACGCGCGCCGTCTGAAGGACATCCGGACGGATGCGCTGGGCGCCGGCATGCGGCATGCACGGGGACTGCTGGAGCGCGCGGTGCAGCGGCGGCGCCTGACGGCGCGCGAGCTGCAGCAGGTCATGAAC
>VEPF01000351.1:0-4748 GCA_012027055.1 Gemmatimonadota bacterium
GACTTAGCCCGTGCGGGGCGATGGTACGGCCATTGCCACCGTCGGAAGGCTGGCGGAACTGACGATCCGCGCATTCACACACTGGAGAGGCCTGCGTAAGGCAAAGCAACGGGTGAGCGCAATGGGGCCGACGCATTCGGACCTGGTCATGACCGTGCTGATCACGTCGACCGTGGCGATGTTCGCGATGGTGATGGTGTTCATGGTGGCGGCGTGGTGGCTGCGGCGGGCGAACGCCCGGAAGGCGGCGAAATGGGCAGCGCTGGAGGTCTAGTGGAAGGCGCTGCTGGAGGCGATCGCGGCCGGCAACCTGGCTGAAGACGAGTTGCACGCCCAGGTGCCGGCGATCGAGCGGCTGGTGTTCGTGGACTTCCTGTACAAGCAGGTAGTCAACGATCCGCGCGCAGTGTGGCAGCAACTGTGTCGCCGCATGGCGACGCCGTACCTGTACCTGATGACAGCCCGGGTTCGAGAAGGAGACGTGTGGCAGCGGGCGCGGGCGGTGCGGACGCTGGCCGAGTTGGCGGGTCCGGAGCACACGGGTGCGATCGTGGACGCCCTGGACGACCCGGCCGAGCACGTGGCGCAGACGGCGGCCCGGGCGTATGCGCGCCTGGGGCTGGGACCGATCGAAGCGCTGCTGCAGCGGCTGGACCGCTATCAGCCCTGGGATCGCCGCCTGCTCCGGCAGACGCTGGCATCGGTGGGGCCGGACGGAGCGCCGGCGCTGCTGCGAACGCTGCAGGACGTGACTGCGCCCACGCACATCCGGGTGATCTGCGCGGACGCGCTGACCACGCTGAACAGCGAGAGCTCCAACGGGGCTGCGCTGCAGATCCTGCGTGAGGAGACCGACCTGGAGCTGCGGGCGGCCGGGTTGCGGCTGCTGCGGGGCGAGGTCACGGAGGAACAGCGGGAAGCCGTGCGGGCGCTGCAGCAATCGCCCGATCCGGTGTTGCAGGGCCAGGCGGTGGCGTGCCTGGCGCGGATCGGCGACGAACGGGACATGATCCACCTGGAAGCGGCACTCGACCATACCTCGCCGTGGGTGAGGTTCAACGCGGCCCGCGGCCTCAAGCAACGCGGGGCGCCCGTGCCGGCGCTGGCCGGCGCCGGCGGAAACGGACAGGAGTAGCGCATGCTGCTAGATGCCGCCTGGCTGGTACTGCACGCGTTCAGCATCGTCGTACTGGTCTACTTCGTAGTGCTGAACGGCTACTACTTCATCTCCAGCATCCTGAGTTTTCGGGCGCTGCGGCGGTACGCGCGCACGCTGCGGGCGGCTGATACCGCTGACCTGATCCGCTACGGCGATGTGCCGCCGGTGACGGTGCTGGTGCCGGCGTACAACGAGTCCGCGAACTGCCTGGCGACGATCAAGTCGCTGCTGGACCTGGAGTATCCGGATTTCGAGATCCTCTTCGTCAACGACGGATCGACGGATCAGACCCTGTCGCTGATCGCGGATGCGTATCGCCTCGAGCCGTCCGAGCGGATCGCGACGTCGGCGCTGGGGCGGGGCCAGGTGCGGGGCATCTACCAGAGCGCGACGGCTCCGCGCCTGTGGGTCATCGACAAGGAGAACGGCGGCAAGCCGGACGCCCTCAACGTCGGGCTAGATCACTGCCACACGCCGTTGTTCTGTGCCCTGGATGCGGACACGGCGCTGGAGCGCGACGCGCTGCTGCGGCTGTGTCGCTCGTTCCTGGAGAACGGCGATACGGTGGCGGCAGGCGGCATCGTGCGGGTGGCCAACGGCTCGGTGTTCCGGGACGGTCACGTGCGGGATGTGCGGCTGCCGGACAAGTGGCTGGCGCGGCTGCAGGTCATGGAGTATCTGCGCGCTTTCCTGGCCGGGCGTATGGGCTGGTCGAGCATGGATGTGCTGCTGATCGTTTCCGGCGCATTCGGCATGTTCCGGCGGGAGATGGTGGTGTCGGCGGGCGGCTACTCGAGCCGGACCGTGGGCGAGGACATGGAGCTGATCGTGCGGCTGCACCGGCACCTGCGGGAACGCAAGCAGCGCTACGCGATCAGCTTCGTGCCGGACCCGGTGGCCTGGACGGAGGTGCCGGATGGCTGGCGCGTGCTGACGCGCCAGCGCGACCGCTGGCAGCGCGGCCTGCTGCAGAGCCTGTCGCAGCACCGGCGCATGCTGCTCAATCCGCGCTACGGCCGGATCGGCATGATCGCGTTCCCGTACTTCTGGTTCATGGAGGGGCTGGGTCCGGTGGTCGAGTTCTTCGGCTACGTGGCGTTCGTGCTCACCATCCTGTTGGGTTGGGCGGCGCCGTGGTTCGTGCTCGCGTTCCTGCTACTGGCGATCTTCAGCGGGATCGCGCTCTCGCTGGCGGCAGTGGCGCTGGAGGAATTGAGCTTCCGGCGCTATCACCGGCGGGCGGATTTCGCGCGTCTGATGGCATGCGCGGTCCTGGAGAACTTCGGCTACCGGCAACTGCTCACGTTCGCCCGGTTCCGGGGGGTGCTCATGGCGCTGATCGGTCGGATGTCCTGGGGCGCGATGGAGAAGCGCGGCGTGCTGCGGCAGAACGGCGCGACCGAGGCGCAGGCGGCGGGACGGGGGGGCGGCCGGACGGCGAAGGAGCAGCGCAGGCCGGCGGCCGCGCTCAACCCCGACCGCCTGACGCCCGACAACGGCAGGCTCACCGGTGCGGTCGGCTGAGCCGGGATATATCAGATGCGGGTGTTACTCGTGCTCGTGCTGATCGCGGTCGCGGCCGCGCTGATCGCGTTTCCCGGCCCGCGGCAATGCCCGCAGATCGCGGACGCGTTCACGACCACCGGCTGGCAGGAGTACCGTGCCAACCGGATCGGCAACGCGGAGGCAGCGTTCCGGTCGGCGGCCGCGCACTGCCCGGCCCACCGGGAGGCACAGGTCGGGCTGGGCTACATCGCGCTGCGGAAAGCGGCAAACGACAGTGCCCGGGCCATCCTGCGGCGCGTGGTGGCCAAGGAGCCGACGCACGTGGACGCGCTCGTCGGGCTGGGACTGGCGGAATGGCGCCTGGATAACCACGACGCGGCCAGGCAGGTCTTCGAGCGCGTGCTGCACCTGGACCCGACCCGGGGAGATGTACGGCAGCACCTCGCGCAACTCCCGCCGCCGCTGGGACCGCCGCCGGTGCGCCGGCCGCTGGTACTTCCCGACTCGGTGGAGTGGCGCGCGCGCACTGCGGGCAATCGCTTCGAGGTGCGGACTGACTCCACCTGGGCACCATTCTACGTCAAAGGCGTGAACCTGGGGATCGCGCTGCCCGGTCATTTCCCGAGCGAGTTCCCGGACAGCGCGACCTACTTCGCCTGGGTCGATGGCATCGGGGCCATGGGCGCGAACACGATTCGCGTCTACACGCTGCACCCCCCCGCCTTCTACGACGCACTGGCCGCCTACAACCGACGGCATCCCGAGCGCCCGCTGTGGCTGCTGCAGGGCGTCTGGGCCGAGCTGCCACCGAACGATGACTACTACCAAGCGGCCTGGCGGACTGCCTTCGAAGGCGAACTGAGGCGGGCGGTGGACGTCCTGCACGGGCGTGCGGACGTGCCGCGACGGGCGGGGCACGCAGCCGGCTACTACACGGCCGACGTGTCGCCCTGGACGCTGGGGCTGCTGATCGGGCGGGAGTGGGAGCCGTTCTCGGTGGCGTCATTCAACGAGCAGTACCCGGACAGCACGTCCTACACGGGACGCTTCCTCGCGCTGACGGCGGCGACGCCGATGGACGCGTGGCTGGCGCGCGAACTCGATCACGTGATCGCGTACGAAACCGACACCTACCGGATGCAGCGGCCGGTGGCCTACACCAACTGGCCGACGCTGGACCCGATGGCGCACG
The DNA here is from genome assembly GCA_012027055.1 of Gemmatimonadota bacterium. Lineage (GTDB taxonomy): Bacteria > Gemmatimonadota > Gemmatimonadetes > Longimicrobiales > RSA9 > VEPF01. Next base: position 3,858 of record VEPF01000351.1, read on the forward strand.
CGAGCGAGATCGACACGGAGGAGGAGTTCACGATCCGCGGGATTCCATTCGACCGCTCGCGGCGTGACTACGACGAGGACCGGGTGAGCGTGGCAGCGATCCCGGCGGCGACCGCTGAGTTCCGCGCCGGCTACTTCGCGGCCTTTCACGTGTACCCGTACTACCCTGACTTCTTCCTGCACGAGCGGAAGTACGAGGACGCCAGGTCGCCGTTCGGGCCGTCATCCTACTTCGGCTACCTGACGGACCTGAAGACGCATTTCCCGGACGTGCCGGTGGTCATCGCGGAATACGGGGTACCGGCGAGCTGGGGGATTGCGCACTTCAACCCACAGGGCTGGCATCACGGCGGCCACAGCGAAGCGGACATGTCCGCGGCGGTGGTGCGGCTGACGCGCGAGATCGAGGCGGCGGGCATGGCCGGAGGCGCGGTGTTCGGGTGGATCGACGAGTGGTTCAAGCGTGCCTGGATTTCCGCGCCGCTGGAGCAGCCCGCGGAGCGCGGCCGGATGTGGTGGAACAAGATGGACCCCGAGCAGCATTACGGCGTGCTGGCAGTGGAGCCGGAGCCGCGCCTCGGGGGCAACCTCGGGGAGCGGCAGCGCGGCTGGGCCGCAGTGGCGCCGCTCTACCAGGCGGCGGACGGATCGCAGCTGCGGGCGAAGGCGGACGAAGCGTACCTGTGGCTGGAGGTTACGGGGCCGGTCAGTCGTTCGGAGCGGTTGCTGGTCGGGTTCGACGTGCTGGACCCCAAGGCGGGCGGTACGCGTCTACCCGGGGCGGGGGCGCCGGTGGTGCCCGTAGGACTGGAATTCGTACTGGAGATCGCGTCCGACACGGCCCGGCTGGTCGCGTGGCCCCGGGCGGACCCGTACCGCGTGCGACTCATGC
>VEPF01000351.1:4758-9806 GCA_012027055.1 Gemmatimonadota bacterium
GGCTATTTTGCGGGCAGCTACACGCAGGAACTGCACGAGCCCTTCCTGGCGCGGACCGCCGATGATGGCCGCTTCGATCCGCTGTTCGTGGTGGTGAACCGGGCGCGAATCGGCAGTGACTCGACGAACTATCTCGGCATGGGATACGACCGGGGCGTGCTCCCGGCCGGACCACTGCCGGACGGCGCCTGGGAGCGCACCCCCGACGGCCAGGCGCTGGAGGTGAGGATTCCGTGGGTGCTGCTCAACATCACGGACCCGAGCAGCAAGCGCGTGGTCGGGACGGGTGGTGACGGGCGGGGCGAGACCGCGCCGACGACGACGGTAGACGGAATCAGAATCGTGGTGGCGGGCCGGGATGCACAGCAGCGCTGGGAGGTGCTGCCGGGCACGGGCCGGCAGCAGGATGTGGCAAGCTTCACCTGGCCGAACTGGGACCAGCCCCGTTACCGCATCCGGCGGCGTCCGGTCTACTACGCGCTGCGCGATCTGTTCGCGCAGCTGGGCAACTCGAATCCGCAATGACGATGTCCGAGGGAACGACAATGCGCACCCGGTTGCTTACGCTCGCGCTGCTTGCGGCGGCGGCCTCCCCGCTGCGGGCGCAGGACCCCGCCGATTCGGCGTGGGCGGCAGGTGATCAGCAACGTGCACGGGTGCTGTACGCCGCCCGGGTCGCGGCCGATTCCAGCGATGCGGTGGCGCTGCACCGGCTCGGGCTGATGCTGGCGTGGAACCGCGAGTACTCCGAAGCGCTGACGCTGCTCGACCGGCTCGTGACCGTCGCCCCGACCTACGCGGCGCGGGTGGACCGGGCCAACGTACTGGCGTGGAGCGGCGACTACGCGCGCGCGGTCACCGCAGTGGACCAGCTGCTGGCAGCCGACCCGGCGGCGGTGGACCTGTGGATCGCCAAGGCGAGGTACCTGTCCTGGGCCCGGCGTTTCGACGAATCGCTGGCTGCGTACGCGCGGCTGGAGCAACTGGTGCCGGATGACACCGCGGTGGCGCACGCCCACGCCCGAGTGCTGTCCTGGGCCGGGCGGCTCAGCGAGGCCGAAGACGCCTACCGTGGGCAGTTGAAGCGAAACCCGGGGGACGGGGAAGCGCTACGTGGCCTGGCGCGGGTGGCCAGCTGGAGGGGCGACCTGGGCGGCGGTGAACGGCTGTGGCGGCAAGCCATCAGCGCGGAGCCCGACAATGCCGAGGCGCGGCTGGGGCTCAGCCAGGTGCTGCGCTGGCAGGGCCAGTCCCGCGCCGCGCTCAGCGAGGCCGAAGCTGCGGCGCGCACGGCACCGGCCGACCGGGACACGGAAATGCAGCTGGCGTGGGCGCGGGCTGCGTTCCGGCCGCGCGTCGCGCCGTCGGTGGTAGCCGAGTTCGACTCGGAGGACAACCGCGTGCTGACGACGGGGTTGTCCCTGAGCGGCTATCTCGGGCAGCGGCTCGCGATCACGGCGCAGGGCTACATGCGCCGCGCCGATGATGCACGGGTCAGCGGGTGGAGCCGGGAGAGCCTCTCCGCATCGCTCGGTCTGCGGGCCGACGTGCTCGGCGGCTGGACCCTGGGGATGACCGGCGGACTGCTGAGCCGGCCGGACCGGGAAACGGTCACGGCCACAGGTTCGGCGTCACTGGCGAGCCCGGGGTGGCGGCCGGTGACCGCCGCCGTGAGCGCGAGCCGATCCGTGCTGGACGTGACGGCGCTGCTGATCGAGAACGGCGTGCGCACCGATGAGGTGCTGGTCACCCTGGGCGCCCGCTTCTCGACTTCGTTGCGCCTGGACGCGAGCGGGGCGGTGGCCGAGTTCCGGGGAGCGCAGGACAATCGGCGGGTGCTGGGGCGCGTGGGCCTCGAAGCGCGCGCGAACCGCTGGCTCAGCCTGCGGCCGCGCTTCACGGCGTTCGGCTTCGACAAGAGCACCGAAGACGGTTACTGGGAGGGCTACTGGAACCCGGCCAGTTACCGGATCGGCGAGCTGGGCATCGGCATCGACCGGTACGGCGAGGCGTGGGGGCTGAGTGCCGAGGCGGCGCCCGGGGCTCAGCAGATCGGGACGGACGGGCGGTGGAAAGGAGCCGCCAGCTTCCGGACCAGAGTCCAGTACACGATCGCCCCCGGCCGTGATGTGGGCATTGGATTCACGTTCTCGAACTCAGGCATCGAGCGTCACCAGGCGCAGGGCGCCGGGTACCGCTACCAGGCCGCAGTGCTCTCGGCGGGCTGGGCCTTCTGAACGCCTGAACGCTGCCGCGGCCGGCAGCCGGCCCGGGCCTGGAGTCGGGGGTCGGCCGGCCCGCCGGCCGCGGCTACGTCAGCCTCGGACGCCAGCGGCCCTGCATGCCGCCTGCCGCGAACCCGGCACGACCAGACCCGCCGCACCTCGCGCATAACCCCACCCCGAGACCAGAAAAGGACCGGCGCAGGCGCGCGCGCAGAGCGGCGCGGAGCCACCCCTGTGCGCGGTGCCGCCGGAGTGGCACCATGCAGGTGGGGCGGTGCGAGACGCAGCGCTCCCACACCATCGGGCAAGAGCAAGAAAATGAACATTCTGGTTTTGAATGCCGGTTCTTCGTCGCTCAAGTTCCAGGTGATCCGCACGGACGAAGAGCGGATCAAGAGCGATTCCGACCAGCGCCTGGCCAAAGGCCTGGTCGATCGCATCGGCGGCGAAGCAGTCCTCAGCTTCCAGGCCACCGGCAGGCCCCTCCGGCGCACGGCGGCACCGGTCCGCGATCACAAGGCGGCGGTGGAGGCGGTACTGCGCTGGCTAGCGAGCGAGGATGCGGTGCCGGACCTGAAGGGTTATCGCGATATCGATGCCGTGGGACACCGGGTGGTGCACGGCGGAGAGCGATTCACCCGTTCAGTGCTGATCACCGATGTGGTGCTGCGGCAGGTGGAAGACACGATCGACCTGGCGCCGTTGCACAACCCGCACAACCTGAAGGGTATCCTGGCCGTGAAGGACGTGCTCGGGAAGGACATGCCGCAGGCGGCGGTGTTCGACACGGCCTTCCACCACACGCTGCCGGACTACGCTTATCTGTACGGCATCCCGTATCCGCTGTACCGGCGCCACCGGGTCAGGCGTTACGGATTCCACGGCACGTCGCATCGATACGTGGCCTACCGCTATCGCAAGCTGACCGGGAAGACGCGCGAAGAGACCAACCTGGTGACCATGCACCTCGGCAACGGCAGCTCGGCCTGTGCCATCCGGAGCGGCGAGTCGGTGGACACGTCCATGGGCTTCACCCCGCTCGAGGGTCTGGTGATGGGCACGCGGTCCGGCGATGTCGATCCCGCCATCCTGGACTACATCGCGGTCAAGGAAGGGCTGAGCCTCCGGGACGTCGAGACCCTGCTCCAGAAGCAGTCCGGACTGCTGGGCATCTCCGGCCTGACGCACGACATGCGCGAGCTGCTGGCGGAGGAGCAGGAAACCGGCGACCGGCGGGCCCGCATCGCCATCGACGTCTTCTGCTACCGCGCCCGCAAGTATGTCGGCGCCTACCTGGCGGCGATCGGGGGAGCCGAGGCCATCGTGTTCACGGGCGGCATCGGCGAGAACTCGCCGGAGATCCGCCGCCGCATCCTGCAGGGCCTCGAATGGGCCGGCGTGCAGCTCGACCTCGAGGTGAACCGGCGCATGGTGGGAGGAGCGGAGGGCCCGATCTGCGCGGAGGGCGCCCGCCTCGGCGCCTGGGTGATCCCCACCGACGAGGAACTGCTGATCGCACGCGACACCGCCCGGCTGGTACTCGGGCTCGAATCGCGCTACTGACCAGGATCCCGGCACCATGAACGTTCTGGTACTGAACGCGGGCGCCGCATCGCTGAAGTTCCAGGTGGTCCGAACCGACGAGGAGCGGATCGCCCAGGACCGCGATGAACGGCTGGCGAGCGGACGCGTCGACCGCATCGGCGGCGAGGCGCGGCTCACCTTCTGCACGGCGGACGGCAACTGCCGGGTGACGGCCACGCCGATCCGCGATCACACCGCGGCCGTCGAGACCGTGTTGCACTGGCTCGGCAGCGATGAAGCGGGCACGGGCCTGCAGGGCTTCCGCGACATCGACGCGGTCGGCCACCGCGTGGCCCACGGCGGCGAGCGCTTCACGCGCTCGGTGCTCATCGATGATGCCGTGCTGGAAGGCATCGAGGAGACCATCGAGCTCGCCCCACTCCACAATCCGCACAATCTCCGGGGCATCACAGCGGTCCGGCAGGTGCTGGGAAAGCACGTGCCCCAGGCAGCCGTTTTCGATACGGCGTTTCACCACACGCTACCAGAGCAGGCTTTCCTCTACGCGCTGCCGTACTCGCTGTACCGACGTTACCGGATACGCCGCTACGGCTACCCCGGCACCACCAGCCGGTACGAGGCCTACCTCTACCGGCGCATCACCGACCGGTCGCGCGAGCTGATGCGCCTGATCACGCTCCACCTGGGCAACGGCTGCTCCGCGTGCGCCATCGAGTCCGGCCAGTCGGTCGACACTTCCATGGGCTTCACACCCCTGGAAGGCCTGATCATGGGCACGCGCTCCGGCGACCTCGATCCCGCGCTGCTGGATTTCATCGCGGCCAAGGAGGGGCTCAGCGTGCGCGACGTGGACATGCTCCTGAACAAGCAGTCCGGACTGCTGGGCATCTCCGGCCTCACCCACGAGATGAAGGAGCTGATCGCCGAAGAGAGCGAGACCGGCGACCGACGCGCCCGCCTGGCCATCGACATGTTCTGCTACCGCGCCCGGAAATACGTGGGAGCGTACTTCGCGGCCATGTGCGGCGCGGATGCGATCATCTTCACCGGCGGCATCGGCGAGAACTCGCCGGACATCCGGGCCCGGATCGTCGGCGGGCTGGACCGGCTGGGCGTGCAGCTCGACCCGGCTGCCAACGCCCGCACGGTGAACGGCGCGGAGGGCCGGATCACGACCGACGGCGCGCCGCTGGAGGTATGGGTGATCCCGACCAACGAAGAGCTGCTCATTGCCCGCGATACAGCCCGGCTGGTGCTGGGACTGGAGACCAGGTATTG
>VEPF01000237.1 GCA_012027055.1 Gemmatimonadota bacterium
GCCGGTGATGGCGAGCCAGTCCTGTACCAGGTACGGGTACGGCAGCTCCTTGGCCAGCCGCTCGTGTACTTCGCTCACCCGCCACGGGTCCGCCACGTTCACCGCCAGCCCGCTCACCGTGTCGGCCGGCATGCCCAGCAGGTCCTGCACCGGTCCCAGCTCGGCATACAGGTTCTTGTCGTCGTATTCATACATGCCGGTACGGAATGTCCCCGTCACCACGAACTGCCGCATCCGGGGGATCAGCCCGGTGGCCGTGACCGCGATGTTCTCGGATGTGACCGCGACGATGGTATCGCCTTCGATGACGCCCATCCGTTCCGCGAGGCGGTAGCCGACGAGCACGCCGGGAAGGCCGCCGGTGGTAGTGGCGAGGCGGTATTCTCCAGCGCGGATCTGCCTCTCGAGGGTGGTGAGTGGGGTCGGCGAGGCGGCGGGATCGATGCCGTAGAGGGTTCCGGGCTGCCCGTAAAGGCTGCCCGTGGACTGTACCGAGATCAGGACGGCGGACATCATGAACGGCTCGGCGGCGACGACGCCCGGGACCTGCCGCACGCGAGCCAGCACCTTCTGCCAGTCGCCGAGCCGGAAGCCGAAGCTCTGCTCGAAGACGTAGATGTGGGGGGTGCTGCCGAGGATCTTGGCCTGGAGGTCGCGCGAGAGCCCGGTCATGACTGCGATGACGATCATGAGGGCCATGACGCCGACCGCCACCCCGCCGACGGCGATGAGGGTGATCAGGGACAGGAATCGGCCCTGGCGCCGGGAGGCGAGGTAACGGCGAGCGACGAACCAGTCGAGGCGCTTCACTCGCCCGCCTGTGCCGGTCTCATAGTCGGGAACAGGATCACGTCGCGGATCGAGGGCTGATCGGTCAGGAGCATCACCAGCCGGTCGATGCCGATGCCCACGCCGCCGGTGGGCGGCATGCCGTACTCCAGGGCGCGCAGGTAGTCCTCGTCGAGTTGCTGCGCCTCCTCGTCGCCGCCCGCGCGCAGCACCATCTGCGCCTCGAAGCGCTGGCGCTGGTCGAAGGGGTCATTCAGCTCGCTGAACGCGTTGGCGATTTCGCGCCCGGCCACGAACAGCTCGAAGCGTTCCACCAGGGTCGCATCACCACGCTTGGGCTTGGCCAGCGGGGACAGCTCGCGCGGATAATCGGTGACGAACACCGGCTGGATCAGGTGCGGCTCGCCCAGGGTCTTGCAGAGCTCGTCAAGCAAGTGTGGGCGGTTGAGGGCATCGGCATCGGGCACGCCCGCCGCCCGGGCCTGCTCCCGCAGGGCCTGGTCGCTCAGCTGATCCGTGTCCAGCTGGCCGTGCTCGCGCAGCGCGCCCAGGAAGCTGATCCGCCGGAACGGAGGCGTGAAGTCGATGCTGTGTTCCTGGAACTGCGCCCGGCGTCCTGCGCCGAGCACCTCCGTCATGGCGGCGCCCAGCAGCTCTTCCACCAGGCGCATCATGTCTTCGTAGTCCGCGAACGCCTGGTAGAACTCCAGCATCGTGAACTCGGGGTTGTGGGTCCGGTCGATGCCCTCGTTGCGGAAGTCCTTGCTGATCTCGTACACCCGTTCCATGCCGCCCACGATCAGCCGCTTCAGGTACAGCTCGTCCGCGATGCGCAGGAAGAGCTGCATGTCCAGGGCGTTGTGGTGGGTCACGAAAGGCCGGGCGGAGGCTCCGCCGTAAAGCGGCTGGAGCACCGGTGTCTCCACCTCTATGAAGCCCTGGGCATCGAGCACGCGGCGCAGGGCGCTGGTAAGCCGGGCGCGGGCCACGAACACCTGGCGGACTTCGGGGTGGACGGCCAGGTCGGCGTAGCGCTGCCGGTAGCGCTGCTCCACATCGGCGAAGTCGCCGTGCACGCGGCGTGTGCCCGCATCCTCATCGACCTCTTCCTTGGCGAACGGGAGCGGCCGGACGGCCTTGGCGAGTAGCTGGAAGGCGCTGACCCGGAGTGTGACCTCGCCCATCCGCGTCCGGAACAGGGGTCCGCTCGCGCCGACCCAGTCGCCCACGTCCAGCAATGCCAGGATGCGAAACGCCTCCGGTCCCAGCTCGACCTGCCGGAAGTAGAGCTGCAGCCGCCCGCTCCGGTCCGCCAGGTCGGCGAAGAGCGTCTTGCCGTGGGCCCGCAGCGACACCAGCCGTCCCGCCACCTGCACCCGTGGCCCGGCCCCGTCCGGTTGCAGCGTCCCCTGCGCCTCGGCAGCCTCGAAAGCCTGGCGCGCCGCTACCGTGGCATGATCCACCGGGAAACGGTAGGCGTAGCTCTCGACCCCCAGCTCGCGCAGCGCGGCGAGCTTGCGCAGGCGGTCCTCGATGGGCTGGCTGCGTCTCTCCTCCATCATCCCTCCACCGCGCCTCAGCCGACGCGGGCGCCGAATTCCTTCAGGTAGGCCTCGATGAGCGGGTCGAGGTCCCCGTCCATCACCCGCTGCACATCCCCGATCTTCAGCTCTGTGCGGTGGTCCGTCACCAGCGTGTACGGCTGGAAAACGTAGGACCGGATCTGGTTGCCCCACGCGATGTCGGTCTTCGTGGCTTCCACCTTCTGCCGCTCAGCCTCCCGCAACTCGAGTTCCCGCTGGTACAGGGCCGCGCGCAACATCTTCATGGCCGTGGCCTTGTTCTGGAACTGGCTGCGCTCGTTCTGGCACGCCACCACGATCCCGGTCGGCTCGTGCGTGATGCGCACCGCCGAGCTGGTCTTGTTGACGTGCTGCCCGCCCGCGCCGGAAGAACGGTACACGTCCACCCGCAGGTCCTTCTCGTCGATCTCGATATCGATGGTGTCGTCCACCTCCGGATACACGAAGACGCTCGCGAAGGAGGTGTGCCGGCGGCTCTGCGCGTCGAAGGGCGAGATCCGCACCAGCCGGTGCACGCCCTTCTCCGCCTTCAGGTAGCCATAGGCGTATTCGCCCCTGATCTCCAGCGTGGCATCCTTGATACCGGCTTCTTCGCCCGGCTGCCGATCCAGCACCGTCACCTGGTAGCCGCGCCGTTCCGCCCAGCGCGAGTACATCCGCATCAGCATCTCGGCCCAGTCCTGAGACTCGGTACCGCCCGCCCCGGGATGGATGGTGAGCAGCGCGTCACGATGGTCGTCGGCCCCGCGCAACATGGTCTTCAGCTCGAACTGCTCGACCGCCTGCTCCAGGCGGTCGACCTCCCGCGCCCACTCCGCCTCCAGCGCGGGATCAGGGTCCTCCGCGAGCAGCTGCTGCAGCTCCGCCAGCTCCCGGGAACGGGCGCTCAGCTCCTCGACCGGCGCGGCCCAGCCCTTCAGTTCGTTGGCTTCGGCGATTACTTCGCGGGCCGCGTCCGGCGCGTCCCAGAAACCGGGCGCGCTCATGCGCGCCTCCAGCTCGCCTATGCGCAGGCGCTTGGCGGGAACGTCAAAGGAAGCCTCCGAGCGCTCGCACGCGCTCCGCGGCCGACTCGAGCCGCTCGGTGGTTTCGTGGTTCATTCCTTCTCTCCGTAACAGATGGGGCCGCCCAGCAGCTGGACGGCCCCGCGCGGCACAAGCCCCAAGAATACCGTATCCCCGAGTGTCGGGCAACGGCGCCCTCAGAACACGCGCTGCCCTCGGGCCAGGATGTCGTTCAGGGCATCCCGGAAGAAGGGTGTGCCCTTGGCCATCTCGATGCCGACCTGGGCCACGTACTCGTCCCAGCTCTTCATGATCTCATCCCGGAACTCGGAGCGGATCCGGCCGCTGGCCAGGGTCTCCTCCACTCGTTTCTTGTGGTACGCCACGATGTCGGACACCAGCGCCCGGGCGATCCGCTGGGCCCGCGCCTTCGGGTCGCGCGACCCGAACACCGGCGTGCGCGGCACCCCCGTCGGGACGCTCGGCTCCGGGGTCGGCGGCAGAGCCGTGTGCGGACGCGGTGCACCAGCCGGTGCCGGCGACTGTGGTCCGGGACCGCCCGGGCGAGGTGCTCTCCCGGCGCTCGAAGGCGCCACGGTGCCAGCCGGGCTCGGGGTGGTTGCCGGCCGGAGCGGCACGGCGGGCGGAGCGGCCGGCGTCGCGGCGAGCGGCTGCGGGCGCGGCGCCGGCTCGCTCGGGGCCGCGATGCGGAACGCGTGACCGCAGCGGGAGCATTTCGCGCGGACGCCGTCGGACGGAATCCGGGCCGGGTCCACGCGGAAGACGGTCTGGCAGTTGGGGCAGCGTATGTTCATGGCTCGCTGGAGAGCTCGAGTTCCTGGTCGCTGCTGCGGCGGCCGTAGATCGGCATGTCGTTGCGGTCGGACCGGCGGTCCACGGCGAAGACGGAGCCCGGCAGCTTCTTGGCGAAGTTCTTCATCTCGGTGGCGAGCTCGCTCACCCGCGCGGTGTGAGTGAACACCCGCTGCTGGTTGGTCACCACCCCGATCGAGAGGGTCATGAGCGGCACCCACAGGATGTTGCCGCGCCGGTCCCGGCCCAGGAAATAGCCGGCGCGGCGGTCGTCCTCGGTATACTGGTACGGCACCAGGGTGTCGAAGACCTCGATGATCTCCTCGCAGGCGGCGTGCATGCGGTCGAGCGCGATGTTGAAGATGAAATCGTCGCCGCCGATGTGGCCAATGAAGCCTTCGGGCGAGTGCCCCTTCACCACGTCGCGCAGGATGCGCGCGAGCATGCGGATGACGCGGTCACCCTCGTTGTAGCCGTAGCGGTCGTTGAATTCCTTGAAGTGGTCGAGGTCCGCGTAGCAGACCGCGAACAGCTCGCGCCGGCGCATCCGGTCCGCGATATCGCGCTCGATCTGGATGGTACCCGGCAGCCGGGTGGTCGGATGCACGCTCACGTCGCGCTCGGCGCGGTGCAGCATCATCTGCAGCCGTAGCAGCTGCTCGCGGAGCTCCATGCCATCCGTCAGCACCTCGTCGGCACCCGCCTCGAGGGCTGCCAGCACCACGTCTGCGCGGTCAGCCGGGGCGAACGTCACGACCGGCACGATGGCGCTGAACGCATCGGTCTTCAGCTGCCGGCAGAGCGCGCGGGCGGCGGCTGCGTCCTGGGGATCGATGAGGACCCCGGCCGGATAGGTGCGGTTGACCAGGGCCAGCACGTCGCTGACCTCGACGAGCGCGAGCACGTCGAGGCCGCGCTGCGCCACGAATTCGGCGAAGCACGCGGGTGCGGCCCGTCCCGCGGCAGAAAAGTAGACGAAGAGTGGACGCGGTCCCATTGCACCGGGCTAATACGAGACGTGCCGGGGAGGTGAGCCCAAGGTAGTGTCACCCGTCGAGGCTAGTCAAATCGCCTCACCCGCGAGACCCTGAACGCCGGCTCCTCCCTCCGCCTCGCCGCTCCGGCGGCGCCGCCAGCAGGAAATCGACCTGGCGCTCCTCGAGATCAACGGCCTCCACCAGGATGCGCACGCGGTCGCCCACGCGAAACCGGCGGTGCGAGTTTTCGCCCACCAGGGCAAGCTGGTCCTCGAGGAACAGGTAGTAGTCGTCGGCCAGCGAGCTGACGTGCACCAGTCCCTCCACGTAGTAGGCGTCGAGCAGCACGAAGAAGCCGAACGCGCGCACGCTGGCGATCGTCCCCTCGAACTCCGCGCCCACGTGCCGGCTCATGAATTCCGCCTTCATCAGGTCGACGCTGGCGCGTTCGGCGGCCACCGCCACCCGCTCCCGCTCGCTTGCCAGGTGCGCGACCTCGGCGGCGGTGTCGCGTCCCATGCCGGCCGGCTGCTGCTCGAGCACCAGGCGTGCGCAGAGGCGGTGCACCACCAGGTCGGGATACCGGCGGATGGGGGACGTGAAGTGCGTGTAGCAGCGCGCCGCCAGCCCGAAATGCCCGGAGTTCTCCTCGCTGTAACGGGCCTGCTTCATGGCGCGCAGCACCACCTTGCCGACCAGGGTCTCGTCCGGACGGCCTTCCGCCTGCACGAGTACCCGCTGCAGGTCCCGCGGCGAGCCCGGGCCGAGACGGTAGCCCAGGGTAGCCAGGAAGGCGCGCAGCTGCTCCAGGCGGGCTTCATCCGGCTTCTCGTGGATGCGGTAGATGAACGCGCTGCGGGCTGCCGCTCCGAGCTGGGCGATGGTCTCGTTGGCCAGCAGCATGAAATCCTCGATCAGCCGATGGGCTTCCAGCCGCTCGCGGCGCTGGATGTCGGTCGGCTCGCCCCAGGCGTTCAGCACCATCCGCGCCTCAGGCAGGTCGAAATCAAGGCTGCCCCGCTCCTGCCGCTGGGCCCGCAATGCCCGGCTCAACGTCAGCAGCTGCCGGAGCGCGGCGTCCGTCTCCGGATCGATGCCCGCGGTGCCGTCCAGCGCGGCCTGGGCCTGCTCGTAGGCAAGCCGGTGCCGGCTGCGGATCACCCCCCGCACGAGCCGCTGCCGCCGCACCCGGGCCGCGCCGTCCAGGGTGAGCAACAGGCTGAGCGTGAGTCGGTCCACGCCGGGCTGGAGCGAGCAGAGATCGGAGGAGAGCGGGTGCGGCAACATCGGGATCACCCGATCCACCAGATAGATGCTGGTGCCCCGCCGCAACGCCTCGAGGTCCAGCGGGCTGCCCGGCCGCACGTACCAGGAGACATCCGCGATGTGGACCCCCACCTCCCACAGCCCATCTGCCGCGGCCCGGATGGAAAGGGCGTCATCGTGGTCCCGGGCGTCCACCGGATCGATCGTGAACACCAGCTGGGCACGGAAGTCCTGCCGCGCCGCCAGTTCCTCCGCAGTCACGCCCCGGGCCAGCAGGGCCGCCGCATCCACCTCCGCCTCGGGCGGGAACTCAAGCGGCAGTTCATGCCCGTGAATGATCGAGGCGACGTCCACCCCCGGATCGCCGATGCGTCCCAGCACCCGCTCCACCGAACCCTCCGGGCCCCGGTACGCGCTACCCCAATCGGTGATCCTGACCACCACCACGTCGCCATCGGCCGCTGCCCCGGCCTCCCCGGCAGGGACCGCCACATCCCAGCGGAAACGCGGGTCCTGCGGGGTGACGAAGCCGGGGCGGCCCCGCGCTCCGCGGCGTTCGTGATATGATCCCACGATCGTCGCGCGCCCCCGGGCCAGCACCCTGATCACCCGCCCTTCCGGGCGATCCGCGTGCACCCCGCGCTCGAGTCGCACCACGACGCGGTCCCCGTCCTGCGCGGTCTGCAGCGCATCGGCCGCGACGTACACGTCCGGACCGCCGTCTTCTGGAGCGACGAAGCCGGCGCCTTTGCGGGTGGTGCTGATGCGGCCGACCGCCAGGTTGATCCGGTCCGGTGCCGCGTACCGCTCTCGCTGCACGCGGTAGAGCACGCCCGCGTCCTCGAGCTGGTCCAGCAGCGCCCGGAATGCTCCCAGCTGCTCGGCGTTCACGCCCAGGCCCGCGGCCAGCTCCCCGGCCCGCAGCGGCCGATCCGCGCGGCGGCGGAGATACTCGAGAATCGCACCCGGTTCGACCGGCACGGTGTCCTCGCGGAGTTCAGAAGCTGATCCGTACCTCGGTGCGCAGGCGCGCTCCCGTGCCCTCTGGCGCGAGGCCGCTGCGGAAGCTGGTGCGGTCGGATGCGAGCGCCCGCAGCCGCGCCGTGATCAGCGCGTCCACGGTGCTCGCCACGTGGTTGGCCAGGATCAGGCCCAGCATCCGGGTGCCCTCTCGGTAGGCATCATCACTGTCCGTGATCAGGTCCATGAAAACCTGCTGCTCGAGGCTGCTCCCGCTCCAGGCCCACGCATAACGCTCCGGAATCCCGTGCTGGCGGTAGTAGGCGAGCGCCTCCTCGTATTCCGGCGATCCCGCCGGGAAGTCCTCGCCGCCGTGGAAGAACAGGCCACGGGCCAGCCACCACACCTGTCCGTTGAACGTGGCCGTGTCCTGCTCCGGCTGTATCCCTTCCTGGGACTCCGACATGTCCCACAACCCGCTCGCCGTGTAGTGCGTCATCGCCTCGTAGTACTCGAATACCGTGTCCCGCCTGCCGCCATCGGTGATCCCGCTGACCCGCCTGGCGACGTTCCACGCCAGGTCCCGGTAGCGCTCCGCCAGCCGGCGGGAATCGGCTCGCCGCTGGCGGAACCGCAGCCAGCTCCACACTTCCACGGCCAGGTACGGCACCCAGCGGGACTGCCCCTGCAGCCACTGGCCGGCGCCGGGCAGCAGCATGGAGGCGACCACCGCGGCCGGCGCGGCCGCGTTGCGGGGACCGGCGGGCTGCGCTGCGCGGGCGGGTTCTGTGGCGGCTGGCGGCAACTGCTGCGCGGTCGCCGTGACCGGCACCAGCAGCAGCCAGAGCGCGAGCAGCGGGAAGCGGCAGGACATCAGAAGGCGATCGCGAAAGTCACCTGGAACGGCTCCGCATCATCATCGGAAGCCGCAAACGACTTCGCTACGCTCACGTCGAACCGATCCCAGATCATGCCGACTCCCACCGAGCCGCCCGAGCCGGTGCCGCTGCCGGCCGCATAGCCCGCACGCACGCACAGGCTGCGGTCCAGGATCAGCAACAGGCCAAGCGCCGGGCCGGCCGGACCCGCCGTCGACCCGACTCCCTCGCGTACCCCGGTCACGAAGTCCGCGCTCGCCACCAGCTCCACCATCGAATCCGGCCGGAAATGCTGCATCAACTCGTAGGCCAGGCCGCAGCGCAGGCGGGTGGGGGCCGGATCGCTCTGCGCGGCATAGCGAACCTGCAACGGGAGCGCCAGCTGCGTCGCGGCCGCGCCCAGCTGCAGCGACCTGACCCAGGGCACATCCACCCGCACGCCCAGGTCGATGCCGTGCGTCGTGCCCGATGCCGACGCCTCCTGGCAATAACCCCGGCACGCCTGCCGCCACTGGAAGAGCTTGTAGGTCACGCCCGCGTTCAGGTGCGGCACGATGCCGGTCGCGAACGTGGCCGACAGCAGGTTGTCGGTGAGCACCAGGGTACCGAGCGGGTTGTTGTTCGCATCGGTGGCCTGGATCTCACCGTAGTCGAGCAGGCGATAGCTGATGGCCGCGGTGCCCGCCCGTCCAATCCCGAACGTAACCGCGAAGGTCGTGGTCTTGTCCAGGACGCTGCGCTGGCTGTGCACCCGGAACTCGTTCGTGTTGAGCCCCGCGATGCCCGCCGGATTGACGTAGAGCGCATCCGGCAGCGCCCGGGCCACCAGGGCGCTGCCCAGCGCCACCACGCGCGCACCTACCGGGATCAGCAGCGTCTGGCAGCATTCGTAGGAGCTGACGTCGCCCTTCCCGTCCTGGGCCCGCACGGGCACGGGACGGCACACGACCGCGGCACCCGCGGCCAGCCACAGGGCGAACCGCACCCCTCTCACCTCAGGAGCTGGGCCGGACGGGCATTCGGGGAGAGGCCGCGCTTCATCAATGAGCATGATCGGGATGTCCTCCCGGATCTCATAGCGCAGCCGGCACGCGTGGCAAACCAGCTCGCTGTCGCGCTCGCGGTACTCGAGCTCGCCCTTGCACTTCGGGCAGACCAGGATTTCGAGCAACTGCGGGTCGAGCATCTCATTCTCCTTTCATGCGCGGCATCAGGCCCGCGGCTCCCGCGGCTCCCGGGCCGCGGCGGCCGCGCGCTCGCCGTGACGCGAGCGGAGGGATGTCGCGCCCGGCGGCGACTGGGGCACTGGATATCCAAGATAACGAAGCGTCTCCGCTTTCCGGCGCCACCCCGGCAACACCTTCACCCACAGATCGAGGTATGCCGGTGCGCCGATGAAATCCTCGATCTTGCCCCGCGCCCGGGCCCCCAGCCGCTTGATGCCCGCGCCGCCGCGCCCCACCACGAT
>VEPF01000122.1:0-2842 GCA_012027055.1 Gemmatimonadota bacterium
TGCGGGCGAACGGTACTACGCTCGTGGTGCCGCGAGCGCTCGCGCCCGGACTCACGCAGCTGCTCACGCAGCTGCCGCCGGAGCTGCTGCAGGAGTGAACGTGAGCGAAGGCCCGCTCCTGCTCCTGTTCGATGATCGCGTGGCGCGCGCGTGGGAGCCATTTGCCCTCACCAGGCCTGCTGGCGAGCTGCTGTTCGGCGCGCTCACCCAGAGAGCGCGCGCCGCGCAGGCGCTCCAGCTCCCGTTCGGCGGTCATCTGGGTTGTACCGAACTGGCCGGCTTCGACGAAGCAGGCGCGGGCCAGGTCCTCCTGAAACCGCCCGATGGCGCTCGCGCCCGACTGTTCCTGTGCTCCCGGGTGGTGCCCGCCTGGGGATCCCGGCTCGACTACCCGGCTCGTTCGGCGGCCGTCGAGGTGGGCGGGCAGATTCTGGGTTGGTATGCCGCGCCGGGCGCTCCTGACCCGCCTCCGGCGTTCCTGCACGACCCCGGCCCGGACCTGGCTCCGCCCGAACGGCTGGTGCTTCAGGGGCGAGCGGTGGAAGCAGTCTGGGAACTCATCGACGGGAATCCCGCACAGCTGGAGGAGGACTTCCGCGCACTGGGCGGCCACGGCCTGCAAACCGCGCCCCGTGGCTCCTACCATGCCATCGGCTCGCCGGACGGTTGGCTCAGGGGCGGCGAGCGGGTCACCATCGAACCCGCCGTGGTGCTGGACTTCACCGGCGGACCCATCTGGCTGGATGATGATGTCGTGGTCAAGGCCTTCACCAGGCTGGCCGGACCAGCGTACGTGGGCAGGGGGTCGACACTGCTAGGCGGGACTTTGAGCCGGCTTTCGGTGGGACCGCGGTGCAAGGTTCGCGGCGAGGTCGAGGCGACGGTGCTGCTGGGCTACAGCAACAAGGCGCACGACGGCTTCCTCGGCAATTCGTACCTGGGCAGCTGGGTGAATCTCGGCGCCCTGAGCGCCACCAGCAACCTGAAAAACAACTACCGCCCCATCCGGATCTGGACTCCCGGCGGCACCGTCGATACCGGCCGCACCAAGCTCGGCTGCCTGCTCGGCGATCATGCCAAGACCGCGATCGGCACCATGATCGGGACCGGCACCGTAGTGGGTGCCGGATCCAGCATCTTCGGCCGGGACTGGCCCCCGCAGTTCGTGCCTCCCTTCACCTGGGCGGGCAACGGAACGCTGACGGCGCACGACCTCGAGAAGTTCCTGGCGACGGCCGCGCTCGTCATGTCCCGCCGCGACGTCGTGCTTACCGATGCCATGCGCGGCATGCTGCGCGCGGCCTGGGCGCGCGGCCGCGCCTGGGCCGGCTGATGCGGGTCACGGTCCTGGGCAGCGGAAGCACCGGCAACTCGACACTGGTCGAGGCCGGGCTGACAAAGGTTCTGGTCGACGCCGGGTTCAGCGGCAAGGAACTGGCCGGCCGGCTGAGCGAGGTGGGCGTCGCTCCGGAGTGCCTGCAGGCCATCGTCATTACTCACGATCACGGCGACCACACCCGTGGCATGGGCGTACTGGCGCGCCGCTACGGTATCCCCCTGCTGTTGACCGTGCGCACCCAGGCCGCCTGCGCGAAGTTGCTCGACGGCTCCGAGCAGGTGCAGCACTATCGGGCCGAACGCACCTTCCGCGTCGGAGCGCTGGAGATCCGGCCGTTCCTGACCGTGCATGACGCGGTGGATCCGGTCGCGGTCACGCTGCGCGACACCGAGACTGGTTGCCGTCTGGGAATTGCCACCGACCTCGGCCGGCCCACGGCTGCGGTCCGTGCGGCACTGGCCGGCTGCCATCTGTTGGTGCTGGAGGCCAATCACGACGATGCCATGCTCTGGCGTGGCCCCTATCCCTGGTCGGTGAAGCAGCGGATCGCGTCGAGCCACGGGCATCTCTCGAATCGCGCATCGGCGGAACTGCTCCGGGAGCTGTACCACCGCGAGCTCGGCGGCGTGGTGCTGGCGCACCTGAGCGAGCACTGCAACGAGCCGGCGCTGGCGCAGGAAGTCATCGGCGTTGCGCTTGAGCGCCTGGGGTTCCGGGGCGCTCTCGCGGTCGCGGGCCCGGCCCGCCCGCTTGCGCCCATCGAGGTCCCGGAGTTGCGCCGGCGCCTGGGCCTGGCCGCCCACCAGCTCGAGCTGCTCTGACAACGGCAATACCGCCGTCAGAGTGTCCGGGCTACAGTCCGAACGCGCGCATCAGGTCATTGCCGATCGCCCAGACCATGATGGCGACCAGGATGATGAACCCCACCTGGGCGAGCCTCATTCGCTGTTCCACCGAAAGCGGCCGACCGCGGATTCCCTCCACCGCCAGGAACACCAGGTGTCCGCCATCGAGCACCGGGATGGGCAGCAGGTTCAGCACCGCGAGGTTCACCGAGAGCAGGGCCATGAAGCCCAGGAACGCCTCCAGCCCGGCCCGCACGAACTTGCCGCTCATCTGCCCGATCATGATCGGGCCACCCACGCTCTTCGGGGATTGGCGTCCAGTGATCATCCCGGCGAGGAAGTCGATGGTGAGCGTGACTACTCCCCAGGTCTGCCGCGCCCCCTGGCCCACGGCCCGCACCGGGCTCACGCGCTCCCGGGGTAGCACGTCATCGCTCGAGTAGTACGCACTCACTCCGATACGGCCGAAGCGGAGGTCGTGCGCGCTGCGGGCATCGGGCGTCACCCGAAGCTGCAACCGCCGGCGCTCGCGTTCGACCACCAGCGGCACCGTCCGACCGGGGTTTTGCTCGATCACGGCCACGAAATCCTGCCAATCGCCAATGCGCCGCCCGCCAGCTTCCAGCACCCGATCACCGGACCTGATTCCCGCCCGCGC
>VEPF01000122.1:2852-9672 GCA_012027055.1 Gemmatimonadota bacterium
CACCGGCTGCAGTGGCACATCCGGTTCGAGCGCCGCCATGAGATTGCCGCGCAGGGAATCCGCGCTCGGGATGCGCACGCTCACCACCGGTGCGTTGTCGAACCGGATCACGGTCTCGCCGGGGCGTGCCGTCATGATGGCCCGCTGCAACCCCGCCCAGTCGGCCACCGCGTCAGTTCCCACCGCGCTCACCAGGGCGCCTCGCGGCAAGCTCGCCAGCGCGGCCGTGCCAGGCGGCAGGAGTTCCTCGCTCACACCGCCGATGGCCCGGCCCGGATCGCGGGTCACGCCCCAGATCATTGCGATAGCCGCGAACACGATGAACGCGAACAGCAGGTTCATGAGCACGCCGGCCGATATCACCAACGCCCTCGCCCAGAGCGGCTTGGCCTCGAAATCGCGCGGCCGCACGGCGCGCGCTTCGCCCGGCCGACGCTGCTCGACCATCTCGCTGATCGTGCTGTCCCCGCCCTCGATCGACTCCATCTCTTCCATGCCGGCCATCTTCACGTAACCGCCGAACGGCAGCGCCGAGATCACGTACTCCGTCTCGCCCCGGCGGAATCCGACGACCCGTGGTCCGAAGCCGATCGAGAAACGCGGCACCTCGATGTCGACCGCCTTCGCAGTCAGGAAATGGCCGAGCTCGTGCACGAAGATCAACACCCCGAGCACGATCACGGTAGCTAGCACGGTCAGCAGCATGGCATCGGCCTCGGCATCATCCGGAGGGTGGATTCGCGCGCGCGGCCGTCAGGCCCGTGCCACCAGGTGGGCGGCAGCGGCCGCCGCGGCGTCCCTCGCCCAGCGGTCCGCGTGCAGCACCTTGTCCAGCGAGTCCGCACGCTCCGGTTCATGGGCATGAAGTACCGCCTCAATGATCCGCGGGATCCCGGTGAACGGAATCTCGTGGTCCAGGAACCGGGCGACCGCGACCTCGTTGGCGGCATTGTACACGGCGGTGGCGGTACCGCCCGTGCGGCCGGCATCGATGCCCAGCTGGAATGCCGGGAAGCGCTGCCGGTCCACTGCCAGGAAAGAAAGGGCGGCCGCGGCGACCGGGTCGAACGCGCGCACCCCGTGGTCGGGCAGGCGTCCCGGATGCGTGAGGGCATAGAGGATGGGTAGCTCCATGTTCGGGAACCCGAGCTGCGCCAGCACCGAACCGTCGATCAGCTCGACCATCGAGTGGATGATCGATTGCGGGTGGACAACCACATGCCGTCATAGCCGAAGTCGAACAGAAAGTGGCCTTCGATCACTTCCAGCGCCTTGTTGGCCAGCGTCGCGGAATCGATCGTGACCTTGGCGCCCATGTCCCACGTGGGATGCCGCAACGCCTGCTCCGGTGTGACCTCGGAGAGCATCGGCAGCGGCCATTCCCGGAAGGGCCCTCCGGACGCAGTCAGGATCAGCCGGCGAACGCTCTGGGCGTTGACGTTCCCCAGGCACTGCAGGATCGCGCTATGCTCGCTGTCGATCGGGATCAGCTCCCCGCGTCCGCGCGCCAGCGCCGCCAGCACCAACTCGCCGCCGGCGACCAGGGACTCCTTGTTGGCGAGCGCCAGGCGCTTGCCGGCGTCCAGCGCCACCAGCGTGGCCTGCAGACCTGCGGCTCCGACCACGGCGTTGATGACGATCTCCACGCCGGGATGGGCGGCCGCATCCAGCAGGGCCAGCGGGCCCCGCTTCAGTCCTCCTCCCCCGGTGCCTGCCGGTGCATCGGCGGCCAGCACGGCCAGCTCCGGGTGCCACTCCTGCACCTGCCGGGTGAGCGCCGCCTCACTGCGACAGGCGGCAAGAGCGACCACCCGGAACCGGTCGGGATGCCGGGCCAGCACCGCGAGCGCGCTGCGGCCGATCGATCCGGTGGACCCCAGTACGGCCACTCCCAGGGGCGGCGTCACAGGACGACGACCAGGAACCAGAACGCCGTCGGGATCGCGAACAGCAGCGCATCGACTCGATCGAATACCCCGCCGTGCCCCGGGAAGAATCGCCCCGAGTCCTTGACCCGCGCTTCCCGCTTGAGCAGTGACTCCGCCAAGTCGCCAACCTGCGCCACCAGACTGATCAGCGCACCTCCCAGTGCGCCTT
Source organism: Gemmatimonadota bacterium (assembly GCA_012027055.1). Lineage (GTDB taxonomy): Bacteria > Gemmatimonadota > Gemmatimonadetes > Longimicrobiales > RSA9 > VEPF01. The sequence goes on from VEPF01000122.1 coordinate 4,950, forward strand.
CCCCAAGGCTCAGCTCGAGTCCGAACCGCGCGGTCAGCAACCATGCCGCCAGGACGCCTGCGGCGATGGTGGCCAGCAGGCCGCACACCGCACCCGCCACCGTCTTGCCCGGACTCACCGTCGGGATCAGCTTGCGGCGGCCGAGCGCCCGGCCGCCAAAATAGGCGCCGGAATCAGACACCCAGGTGAGCACCAGCGGGAACAGCACCAGGGCCACGCCCGTCCCGCCTGCCACTCCGCCCACCGCCACGCCGGGCAGCGGGAAATAACGCAGGAACATGCCGTAGGAGAGGGTGCCGCCCAGCAGCAGCGCGCCGAACAGGGTGATGCTCACGGCCGCCAGCGGGTTCCCATCGACGCCGCGCGCCCAGATCGCCCCCGCTCCCAGCAGCAACGTGGCCAGCAGTATGGCGGTCCAGAACAGCGGCGTCGCCGCCCCCACCGATGGGACCGCAGTGGCGACCGCCACCAGCCCTGCCGCGAGCACCGCCCCGGCCACGCGGAATGGTCGGGCACCGCGCGCCTCCGCCAGACGATACAGCTCGAGTACCCCGAGGACCGCCGCTCCCCCGAGCAGTCCACCGAGCCACCAGCCTCCCGCATACACCAGCGCCAGCACCACCGGGATGGCCACGACCGCGACCGCGACGCGCTTGCTCAGCTCCGACGCCATCGCTCAACCCGGACCCACGCGCCCGTAGCGACGGTCGCGCTTTTGATAATCGGCGATGGCGCACCACAGATGCTCCCGCCGAAAATCCGGCCAGAGCACCGGCGTGACGTACAGCTCCGTGTACGCCAGCTGCCACAGCAGGAAGTTGCTGATGCGCTGCTCCCCAGAGGTGCGGATCAAGAGGTCGGGGTCGGGCAGGCCGGCCGTATACAGCTCGGCGCCGAAAGCGTGCTCGTCAATTGCCGCCGGATCGATCTCTCCGGCTTTGACCCGCTCCGCCAGCCGCCGCGCCGCCCGCGTGATCTCCGTACGCCCGCCATAGCTGATCATGAGGTTCAGGTGCAGGTGCGGCCCGCCCGCTGTCTGCGCGACGATCTGCTCGACGGCGCGCCGTGGCCTCGACGGCAGCCGCTCCAGCTCACCGTGCACGTGCACGGCCACGCCCTGCCGCTTGAGCTCCGCCTGTTCCTGAGCGACGTAACGCTGCAACAGCCGCATCAGCGCCGATACCTCGGCCGCCGGCCGATCCCAGTTCTCGCGCGAGAATGTGAACAACGTCAACACCCGCACGCCCGCGGCCATCGATCCTTCGATCACCTCGCGCACCGATGTCATACCGGCCGCGTGGCCCCGGAATCGTGGCAAGCCACGGCTCCGCGCCCAGCGGCCGTTTCCGTCCATGATCACGGCAACGTGAACCGGGACCGGACCTCCTGCCCGGATCGATGCAAGTACGTCTGCAGGCGTGGCGGCGTCGTCCACGCTAGACCTCCATCACCTCCTCCTCCTTGGCTTTGAGGAGGTGGTCGATCTTGGTGATGTATTCGTCCGTCAGCTTCTGGATGCGGTCCGTCTCCCGTTTCGCGTCATCCTCCGGCAGTTCGTGCGCGTCCTTCTGCCGCTTGATCTCCTTGTTCGCTTCCTGCCGCGCATGACGCACCGCGACGCGCCCTTCTTCCGCATGCCGGTGCAGCAGCTTCACCATCTCCCGCCGCCGCTCCTCGTTCAACGCCGGCACCGGTACCCGGATGATGTTGCCGTCATTCGCCGGGTTCAGCCCCAGGTCCGCATCCCGGATCGCCCGCTCCACCGCCTTCAGCAACGACTTGTCGAATGGTTGCACCACCAGTAGCCGCGCCTCCGGGACATTCACCGTTGCCACCTGGTTGAGCGGCAGCTTGGAGCCATACGCCTCGACCCGGACCGTATCGAGCAACGCCGAACTGGCCTTCCCCGTCCGCACCCCGTCGAATTCACGACGCATCGCCTCGAGCGCCTTGTCCATCTGCGCCTTGGCCTCGCCGTACGCTGGCATGGTTCCCCTCCACCGTTGGGTTTCCGAGGCGGAAAAGTAAGGAGTGGGCCGCTACGATACCAGCGTTCCCACCACCTCGCCTCGCAGCGCGGCCGCGACCGCGCCCGGTTCCTGGATGTTAAGCACGATGATGGGCAGATTGTTCTCCTTGCACAGCGAGACGGCGGCCGCATCCATCACGTTCAACTCGCGAGCGAGTACGTCCTGGAAGCTGAGGCGCGGGATGAACTCGGCGGTCGGGTCGAGTACCGGGTCGGCACTGAACACGCCCCGCACCTTGGTGGCCTTGATCAGCACGTCCGCGTGCACTTCGATGGCCCGCAGCACCGCGGCGGTGTCAGTCGAGAAGTACGGGTTGCCGGTGCCGCCCGCGAAGATCACCACGCGGCGCTTCTCGAGGTGACGCAGGGCCCGGCGTCGGATGTACGGTTCGGCGAGCGCCTCCATCCGGATCGCCGTCATGACCCGCGTCTCCACGCCGTTGCGCTCCAGCAGGTCCTGGAGCGCCAGAGCATTGATGATGGTGGCGAGCATGCCCATGTAGTCGGCGCTGACCCGGTCCATGCCCTGCTGGCTGGCCTGGGTGCCGCGCACGATGTTGCCACCGCCGATCACGAGGCCGACATCCGCGCCCATGGCATGCAGGTGGCCGATGTCATCGGTGAGGGCTTTGACCACCGGCGGGGAGATGCCGAAGCCCTGCTCGCCGGCCAGGGCTTCGCCGCTGAGCTTGAGCATTACCCGGCGGTAGACCAGCTCCGCTCGGGCCATTTCAGTCACCCACCGCGAAGCGCACGAACCGGCGCACCTGGATGTTCTCACCGGTCTTCGCGGTCGTCTCCTGGACGAGTTGGGCCACCGAGATGTCCGGGTTCTTCACAAACGGCTGCTGCAGCAGCGTCCGCTCCTGAAAGAACTTCTTCATGCGGCCGTCCGTGATCTTTTCCCAAAGGTGCTCGGGCTTGCCTTCGCCCTTCACCTGCTCGCGATAGATGGAACGCTCGTGCTCGACAATGTCCACTGGCACGTCCGCCTCAGCCACAGCCAGCGGATCGGATGCGGCAATGTGCATCGCGAGGTCCTTGAGCAGCCCCTGGAAGATCTCGTTCCGGGCGACAAAATCGGTTTCGCAGTTCACTTCCACGGGCGCCCCGCTCTTCCCCCCCAGGTGGACGTAGCTGCCGATCCCACCCTCCCGGGTCTCCCGGCCAGCCCGCTTCGCCGCCTTCGCGGCTCCCCGCGTCCGCAGCACATCGATCGCTTTCTCGATGTCGCCGTTCGTCTCCTCCAGGGCCCGCTTGCATTCCATCATGCCCGCGCCGGTCCGCTCGCGGAGCTCCTGCACCTGTTTCGCCGAAATCGTCATAGCCTTCGCTCGTTCTGCTTTCGGGTGATCCGTTATGGTGTCATCCCACCAGCAGCGCTGCCGGCTGCAGAGGCAGCACTGCAGCGCTTCCATGCGCTGGGCCGGCGCCGGCTACGCCTCGGTAGCCTCGGGCGTCCCCACCCCGCCATCCGCCTCCTCGCCCTCGCCCGGCGTGCGCATCGTGGCGATCACGTCGGCCCGCGGCCGCCGCTTGCGCCGCGGCCGCCGGCGCTTGCCGCGCTCTTCCGCCGACGTCTCCGGCGCCAGCCCGCCCTCGGACGAATACGTCGACGCCTCCATCTCGTCGGCGCGCCGACGCGCGTCCGCCGGCAGCTCGCGCCGAGCCTGCTCGATGGCGTCGGCGATGGAGCCGGCGATCAGCGATACCGAGCGGATTGCGTCATCGTTGCCCGGAATCGGGTAGTCGATTACGTCCGGATCGGAGTTGGTGTCCGCGATCGCAATGACCGGAATGCCGAGCTTCTTGGCTTCCTTGACCGCGATCAACTCCTTCCGCGAGTCCACCACGAAGAGCGCACCCGGCAGCCGCCCCATGTCCTTCACGCCACCCAGGTATTTCTCCAGCTTCTCGCGCTCGCGCTGCAGCAGCAGCTGCTCCTTCTTCGTGTAGAACTCGTACGCTCCCTCGTCCAGACCGCGCTCTAGCTCCTTCAGCCGCCGGATCTGCTTCTTGATCGTGGCGAAATTCGTGAGCATGCCGCCCAGCCACCGCTCGGTGACCCAGAAACCGCCGCAGCGTGCCGCTTCCGCTTCGATGATCGGTCGCAACTGCCGCTTGGTGCACACGAACAGCACCCGCTCGCTTTCGAGCGTCACCGAGCGCGCCGCGCCCTGCGCGGCCAGTAGCGCCTGATGGGTCTTCTTGAGGTCGATGATGTGGATGCCGTTCCGCTCCGCGAAGATGAATCGCTTCATCTTGGGGTTCCAACGGCTCCGCTGGTGACCGAAATGGACGCCCGCTTCCAGCAGGTCCTGCAGCTGTGTCTCCGCCATGCTCATCCCGGCTCGGGGTTAGTGCCTCCACTGCCTTCTTCCGCCGCGCAGACCCTCACAGGACCCCAGCGCGCGCGTCCGGCAGTGTGCGTGATCGCGCCCGGCCGGGCAGATCCCGGGCCGGGCGCATGTCAAATCGTTAACGCTTCGAGAACTGGAACCGCTTGCGCGCGCCCGGGCGACCCGGCTTCTTGCGCTCCACTTCGCGCGGATCCCGGGGCAGCATCCGCTTCTCGCGCAGGGCCGACCGCAACTCGGCATCGAACTTCAGCAACGCCCGTGAGAGCGCCATCCGGATCGCACCCGCCTGCCCGGTCGTGCCGCCGCCATCCACGTTGACCTGGATGTCGAAGCG